>NZ_CAMLMK010000016.1 GCF_946481155.1 uncultured Flavobacterium sp. | reverse complement strand
CCTTATGGAGAAGAATTACGATTTTCGTTCTTAAACCCGGAAAGGTTTGGCTACTATTCTTATTCGGAGTTTAATTATTCGGCAAATTCATTTGAACCCGGTGCGGTTTATAAGGATTTTGAATCATCACCCAATGAAAAGCTTTGGATTGAGTATTGCAGAAATAAGGTACTCGTTTCAGAAATACGATTGGTGTTAGATGAATTTAAAGTTGGTGATATTGATAAAGGAAGCAAAAACAAATTGATTCAATATCTCTATCAGACAAAAGATTATGAAGCGCTGAACTACCTGAAGTTTGCCAAAAACTGTGAGTTTTTTAATTCCTGGATGGATGATCCCTGGGAGCGAAACGAAGTGATGTCTTTGCCAAAAAGAACAAAACTTGTAAACCAGGCCATTCAGCTTTCAAAAAACACCAAAAACGAAGAAATCCGCATTCGCTATACTTTTTTAGCCATACGGCTGGCTTTTTATAATCAGGATTTCGGCAAAATCCGAACATTATATGACTCGGTCTTTAAAGAAAAGACACAACGAAATATTCTGGATTATTGGAGTTTGTATTTCAGGGCTATCGCTGAAGTGGATGCCTCTTTAGCTAATTTTTACGCGGCTCAGGTTTTTGCCAATGCGCCGGACAAGCGTTTTATGATAGCGCAGTATTATAATTCCAAAGTACCTGTGGCCTCGGTTTTAAAATATGCAAAAACCAATGAGGAAAGAGCAAATATTTATCTGCTTGGAGGAATTAAAAGACATGATAAATCACTTGAGTATTTACAAAAAGTCTATCAGTACAATCCAAAATTTGAGGGTTTGAATTTTCTGTTGTTAAGAGAAATAAATAAAATTGAGGATTGGGTTTTTACGCCTTATTATTCGCTTTTCAGTCCTTCTGTTGATACAAATGCTTTTTGGGATGCTGAAGAAATTTCAATGCACAATATCCTGAGAAGAGTTGAAGCAGACAGAGTATATGCGGCCCAGGTCTTACAGTTTGTGAACCAGGTTGATTTGTCTAAAGTAACCCATCCCGAATTTTGGAAAATCTGCAAGGCGCATCTGCTTTTCATAACGAAGGATTATGGACAGAGTCTGGAGTTGATCGGAAAAATGGAAAAATCCGTAAAAAAAACAGAAGAAATTTATAAGCAGCTGCAAGTTATTAAAGCGCTGAATATAGTGGCCAATCAGGAAAGAGGGAAAGCCATAATTTCCGATGCAGTCAAAACAATTATTCTAAACAATAAAGGGAATAAAAAATTCCTTTTTGCTTTAGGAAGAGAACTGGAATACAACGGAAACACAACCGATGCAGCTCTCCTTTATTCTAAAATGGACGAAAACGAACTTACCGAAGAACACGACTATTACAATGTTGCTTATTGGAAAACCATAAAAAATAAAGGGGATACCTATTCGGATTTTTATTATAATTATTTTGATTATATCAACGTGATGTACACTCCTAAAGAGGTCGAGGATTTAATCCGAAGCATCCGTGCAAATGTAAAGGCTAAAGACGAATTTTCAGTGTGGAAGTATGGGGCCCTGAAAAATCAAATTCCTAATTTATATGATTTGACAGGAACAAAATACATTCGGCAAAACAATCTGCCTAAAGCTTTAGCGAGCTTTAAAAAAGTGAATAACGGGTTCTGGAATGAAAAATATTCCGCTTGGGAAAGAAATGAATACACGTGGGACGGAAGCAATATTTTTGATAAAAACCCATTTTACGAATTGAAATATACACCCGAATTTATTCCTATAAAAGACAGCATCCGGTTGACTAAAACCTCGATCACAAAGCAACTGATAAGGTATCTTAATAAAGCCAGCAATGTTAATGAGAAAGACAGGGACTACTATTATTTTCTGGTAGCCAACTGTTATTACAATATGACACAACATGGGAATTCCTGGATGATGCGGAGATACTCCTGGACCAGCTATGGGAATCACTCAATCCTCGAAGATGAAGCAGAGTATTTTCAATGTGACCTGGCCAAAAAATATTATCTGTTAGCCAAAGAAAATGCTGTAAGCGATAAGTTCAAAGCATTATGTCTGCGGATGATAGCGAGATGTGAAAAACATAAACTGGAATACCTTATCCCTTATAATTATGACAGTAAAATTGAAGATTACCCTGAATATATATTCAGTAAAAACAGGTATTATTCCGATTTGAAAACAAATTATTCCGGGCATTACGACCGGTTAACCAGTGATTGCTCGTTTTTTGAAGATTATTTTAAATCCCGCCGATAAAAAAAACCCCATGTAATCACGGGGCTTTTATATTTTGCTCATTTTTGCTTATTTTTTCTTCATCGGGTAGCTTTCCTTGCTTTCTTTTCCGTCTTTCATTCCGGAGATTTCAGCTACTAAACTATCTGAAGTAATTTTGTTGTAAGCGATTTTTTGTGGGAAATCGTGTTTCGGATTTTCAAAAACAACCTGATTATCGGCCACAGTACTGCCTTTAAAAGAAACCATTTTTCCTTCGTTCTGGTTGGAAACTTTCGTATTGTAGAATAAGTCGTTCTTATCCTGAACAATTTCTATGGTTTCGGTGAACATGGTGTCCTTACCGGCAACGAAAACAGTTTTTCCGGTATAGGTGCTGTCATTTAATTTTGTCCAGGTTTCGGTTAAATTGCCTTCTGCAGAAGTATTTTCCCATTCCCCCAACATCCAGTTCACTTTTTCAAGCTGGTCATATGTTTTGGTTACAATCTCTTCCGGCTCACCAATCTGCAGCGAACTCTCTTTTCTCTGATTACATGCAATAAGCGTTACTGACGCTAAAATAAAAGTAATTTTCTTCATTTTCATTAGGGATTTTTAACGGCGCAAAGATATAGATATTAGTTATTTATTATGAAAAATTTATCTGTGGTTTTTTGACTGTTTTTTAAAGATTTTTTTTTCGTAATTTTGCACTCCAAAACAAGCGTATAGAATATGTTAGACAGATTGCAATATGTGAAGCAGCGTTTCGACGAAATCTCGGATTTGATCATTCAGCCCGACGTTATCGCCGACCAAAAACGTTATGTTCAATTGAATAAAGAATATAAAGATTTGAAAGCCTTGGTTGAAAAACGCGAGGAGTACATCAATATTGACGGGAACATCAAGGAAGCTCAGGAAATCATTTCAGATGGTTCGGATGCCGAGATGGTGGAGATGGCAAAAATGCAGTTGGACGAAGCCAAAGAGCGTTTACCGCAACTGGAAGAAGAAATCAAATTCATGCTGATCCCGAAAGATCCTGAAGATGCGAAAAACGTTATGGTTGAAATCCGTGCCGGTACCGGTGGGGACGAAGCGTCAATTTTTGCAGGGGATTTGTTCCGTATGTATACCAAATATTGCGAAAGCAAAGGTTGGAGAACTTCGGTTGTTGATATGAACGAAGGAACTTCTGGAGGATTCAAGGAGGTAATTTTTGAAGTAACCGGCGAAGATGTTTACGGAACTTTAAAGTTTGAAGCAGGTGTTCACCGTGTACAACGTGTTCCGCAAACCGAAACTCAAGGACGTGTTCACACTTCCGCGGCGACGGTAATGGTACTTCCGGAAGCGGAAGAATTTGATGTGCAGATCGATATGAATGATGTCCGTGTGGATTTTTTCTGTTCGTCGGGTCCTGGAGGTCAGTCGGTTAACACGACTAAATCGGCCGTTCGTCTGACGCACATTCCAACTGGATTGGTAGCACAATGTCAGGATCAGAAATCTCAGCACAAGAATAAAGATAAAGCCCTGGAAGTATTGCGTTCCCGTTTGTACGAACAGGAATTGGCGAAAAAGCAGGAAGAAGATGCTACTAAACGATCTTCTCAGGTTAGCAGTGGTGACCGTTCGGCGAAAATCCGTACCTATAACTATGCACAGGGACGTGTAACGGATCACAGAATTGGTCTGACTTTGTATGATCTTGGAAACATTATGAATGGTGACATCCAGAAAATCGTTGACGAGCTGCAATTAGTAAACAATACTGAAAAGCTGAAAGAGAGCGATGTTTTCTAATACAAACAAAAAAAACGAGATAATTAATTTATCTCGTTTTTTTTTGAAGTGCAAATAATTGAAAATTATTCTTCTTTCGCATATTTATTTTCAGCGGATTTAGCACCCATTCTGTTTAATTTATACATTGGCGCGAACTGCATTTTCAATCCGGCAATTTTATTGTTATCCTCAGCTGATAAACCTTCTTTCTCTACAGTATTCTTACGTGTATCCAAAGCTTCGTATAACAATTTGATTTCATCCCAGTCTTCACGGGAATACTCATCTTTGTTATCCTTCACGGTTTGCACAAACTGGTCGTATGTTTTTAGGATGTTATCTTTATTAACCCATGAGAAACTCATGTCATCCCCAATTACATTATTACCGAAAAGCGAAGTCCTAAGTGTTGTTTTGTAGTCTACGGCAACCGGAGCAGCAGTTTTTTCTTTTTCAACTACTATTGTTTGTCTGTAAACAACATATTTTTCGTTTGAAGCAGCAATTTTTTGTTCGTATTCTGCTCTGTCTTTCAAATCAGCTAAAGCATTTTCAGCCTCAACTTTTCTGGCATTGGCAGCGGCTTCGATTTCATCCCATTTTGCGGCAGCATCGGCGGCGGTGATTTTACTAACGGAATCCACATATACAGTATAACTGTTTACCGCTTCTTCTGCTCTTTCTTTTTTCTCATCTTTACATGAAATCATTACAGTTGCAATCATCGCTACTGCAATATAGAATTTTAAATTTTTCATAATTTATGGATTAAAGTTGTTTTGATTAATCTTTTATAATTGAAACTTGTGAGCAATTTGACTGAAATTTTGTTTTTCAGCTTATTCTTCTGTTTCTTCCATTTTTCTGTTAGAAAAGATGGATAAAATAGTAGTAACAGCAAGCTGAACAACATTGCCAAGAATTTTTCGGACCGGACTTTCTGAATTTCCTTCCACCACTTTTTTCGTTAGATACCCTCCCAGAATTCCTGTAACCGCCGAAATCAATGTTTCTTTGGTGGCTATATTTCTAAAAGCCTGTTTGATCAGGTTGGCTGGCGTTAAACTGGTGACGATTTCGTGAAATTCTGCTTTCATGTCCTGAAAATCTTCCCGCTGCTGCTGTTTGAGCGCCATGATTCTTAAATCCAATTGCTCAATTTGATTCAAATTTTTCATATTGCTACAAGTTGTTTTCCATGCTTTCTTTTTCGCTTATGGCTTTTTCCTTTAGTAATTTTTTAATTACCAGATTGCCAATAGGGGTTTTGATTAACGCATGCCTGAATTGATAAAGGATTATTGCAAAGACAAGATAAAAGCCGGATACGATGAAGAAACCTAAAGCATAATCCCCAAGATATCTGCCTAATACCAATGCAATTCCGATGTTCACAAAAAAAGTAAAAATGGCAACTATTATTGAAAAAGAAAGGATGAATGCTAAAGAAGAAATTACATCCGAAGTTTTATCAACGGCGTTTAACTTCAGCAATTCTATGCTGGTTTTTGAAAACCTTTCTGCTTTTTCACAAAGTCTTTCGATATTAGTTGCCAGATTTTCCATAGCTGCGGTTTTTTTACTTTCTAAAGTCTTTATTCAGACTGTCTAACTCAGATAAGCCTTGGTCGAAAGCATTTTCTGCTTTTGATGCCAAATCTTTATACTCATCTTTTGCTTTGGAAATAAGACCTCCAAGGCTCTCTTTTAGACCATCTTTCAGGTCATTGCCTTTATCGGCGATTTTTTTTCGGGTATTGGAACCTTTATCCGGTGCGAATAATACTCCCAATACGGCTCCGGCAGCTAGACCGCCCACTACTCCTAATACTACATTTCCTGGTTTCATAATTTCAAATATTTAATGGTTATATATCTTTTCCTCTTATCAATCGTAATAAAATTGCTATAACGGCAATCACTAACAGAATGTGAATAATATTTCCTGCGCTATAGACAAAAAATCCTAAGGCCCATAATATTACTAATACTACTGCGACCAAGTAAAGTATGTTTTGCATGATATTTATGTTTTTAATTGGTTAAAAATTTATGGCTGAAAAACAACTATTGTTGTCATTTGCTTTACAAAGTTGCAACAGGATTGATGCTTTTGTGTTACAACATATTTTCAAATTGTTACAGAATTTCCATATGCCAGTGTTTAAAGGTGTTTTGGAAGGTTTTCTTGATCTCTGTAGACGTTAGTAAACAAAAAAGCCGCCTGAACAGGGCAGCTTTTGAAGGTATTGATTTTAAAATCTCTTTAAAGAAGTTGGGATTTTGCTTCCCTCTTTTTATTGTTCGTATTGTTCACCGGAAGGTAAATAATAAAAGTTGCGCCTTCATTTGGAATTCCTTCAGCGAAGATATACCCGCTATGGTTTTCGACTATCTTTCTGCAGATGGCTAAACCAATTCCTGTTCCCGCATATTCATTTTTATTGTGAAGCCTATTGAACAGGATAAAGATCTTTTCGGCATATTCCTGCTGAAAACCTATTCCATTATCCTGAAATACAATCTTATGGAATTTGTCTTTAGTTTTTAAAGGTATCAGTTTTTCGTCGGAAGCAATAACCTTGGAAGTGGTTATGGTTATTTCCGGCGTGATGCCTTCTCTGCTGTATTTTAAGGAATTGCTAATCAGATTGGTGAACAACTGCTGAATCTGAAATGGAATAACGCGCAGTTCGGGAAGGTTGTCGCTTATAATTACTGCGTGCTTTTCATCAATGGTTGGAGAGAGTTCGACTTTAGTATTTTCAAGCAAATCATTCAGGCTGGTCAGTTCGAAATTCTTTTCTACTTTATTGGATCTGGAAAATTGCAGCAGGTCATCGATCAGATTTCGCATTCTTTCGGCTGCGGAAATAATTCTTCGCAGGGAATCTTTACCGGAATCCGACAGACTGTTTGCTTCCGTTTCCATTAATCGGGAGATAAATGTCTGGATTTTCCGTAAAGGTTCCTGCAAATCATGGCTGGCAGCATAGTTAAAAGCAGTTAGTTCCTTATTGCTTCGTTCCAGTTCGCGGTTTCTTTCCTCAATTTCCAGTGTGGCATTGTATTCATCAGTAATATCACTGTTGGTTCCCAATAGTATTTTATCTTTCGGGGTATTGATAATCAGCTTTCCAATGGCCCTAAAATAGCGAAGTTGACCATCCTCCCTTATCACTCTGTAAGTAAAAGCAGGAAGGTTTTCATTTTTAATCATTCTGTTCATTGAATTTTGAACGTATTCCAAATCCTCAGGATGGATGAACTTCATGAAATTCTCTAAACTGGCTTCAAAGGATTGGGGTTCGCAGCCTACAAGTCGGTATTCATTATCGGAAAAATTATATTTGTTTTTGGTGATATCCCATTGCCAGCATCCGAAATTCCCCACGATCTCTGCCATGCTGGTAGTCTCATTGGCAATGGAAAGCTGGTTATTGGCCAATTTCAATTCGTTTAGATCCTTTGTGATTTTGATGAAAGCTGCCGCGCTCAGAATAAGCCCGATTAAAATGATGATGTAAATCAGGATTGGCGTGTTGGAGAAAGTGTTGTTGTAATCTTCCTGGCGTATGGATAAAATCTTGGTTTCCAGTTCGGCCATGTTTGCAACAGAATTCCGGATACTGTCCATGGTCAATTTTCCTCTTTGCAGGTTTCGCTGCAAGGCGAAGGTTCTGTTTTGTTTGGTCAAGACCATTGATTTTTCCATAAAATCCAATCGTCTGTCGATAAGTTTATGGAGTGTTTCAACATTTTCGTTTTGGATATTGTTGCCTTTTGTTAAATGGTCTAAAATATTACAGGAAGCCTCAAGTCGTATCCGGGCGAAAGTATAAGGTTCAAGAAAAGCGGAATCCCTGGTGATAATAAAGCCCCGATTGCCTGTTTCCGCGTCTTTTAGCTGGGACATCAGTTTTTCCAGCTGAAGGCTTATTTCGTAGGCATGAGATACTTTTTGAGATGACTCGGATAATTTAAAAAGATGTTTATAGGTTATTCCCGAAATGAAAAAGATCATCGCAATGGAAATAACAAATATTATTTTGAGAAACAGTGGTCTTCGTAAAAATTCTGTAAATTTCATAGCGGGGGCTTTTAGAATTATAAACGAAGTAGGAAGTTATCTTTGTTTAAACCTGAAGTATGGTATTGCCAGTTGATGGCCACTACATCGCCCAGGATTTTCTTTAGTGAAGTAAAATCGTTGGGTTTTTTTATGTAGATGTTGGCGCCGCTCACAAAGGTTTCCTCAATATCTTCTTCCGAGGAGGAAGTGGAATAAATGGCTATGGCAATATCATTGAACCGATCGTAGCTTTTAATTTCGTGAAGGCATTCTATACCGTTTTTTTTAGGCATATTCAAATCAAGGAAAAGGATATTAGGCAAAACGGATTCCGGATCCTGCAAATAATCCATCAGTTCCACGCCATCTTTAAAGGTGTTGACTTTCGTGTTGATCTTCAACTCATTGAAGGCATCCGTAAAAAACAATCGGTCATCTTCATCGTCGTCCGCAAGAATGATATGAATATATTCTTTGTTCATACAAGTAAATGTTTAGGATTGCTACTATTTTGAGTTGGCAATTTTTCTTCGTTTCAAAATAATCCGCTGAAAAGTTGAGGGCGTAATGCCTGTCGTGTTTTTAAATTGCGTACTCAAATGTGCCACGCTGGAATAGTTTAGTTTATAGGCTATTTCCGTGAGACTTAGATTGTCGTTTACTATAAGTTGTTTGGCGAGCTCTATTTTTTGTAAGATAATGAAATTTTCAATAGAGGTATGGGTTACTTCTGAGAAAAGATTGGAAAGATAGCCATAACTGTGGTTTAATTTTTCGGCCAGGTAAACCGAACTTTTTATATTGAGGTTGTTGTCCTGAAAGATGATTTCGTTTATGGCATCTTTAATTTTCTGAACGAGGATACTTTTTTGGTTTTCAACCACTTCAATGCCATACTCCGCCAGAAAAGAAGTGATCTCTTCCAGTTTTTCCTGACTCAGTTCTTCATGGATTTCAATTTCACCAAATCCCGGAATACTAAATTTAACGCCAAAACCATTTAGCTTTTCTTCCAATAGTCTTTTTGTTAACACGTTGAAATCAAATTTTAAGAAAGCTTTCATTCGGTACAGTCTTTAGCAAAAAGAAAAGATAAGATATTTATTATAAAGATAAGTAAATAAATGCAAAACCGCTAAACCTGTAATTAGTATTTTTTGTTTTTACGTAGCTCTCTCCATATTTTCAGTCGGGCAAAACTTTTACTTTTTAAATATTCCTCCTCCGGTTCGCCCATCAGGAATCCATAAGGTTTCAGCGAAGGGATCTGATCAAAGATAATTTTTAAGGTAGCCGTTACCGGAAGTGCCAAAACCATTCCGACCAATCCCCAAAGCAATGAGAAAAGTACCAGAGAAAGAATGGAAATAAAGGCGTTGAGGTTCACTTTCGAACCGGTAATTTTTGGGGTTATCCAATTGCCTTCCAATACCTGTACAAAACTGAATACCCCGATGACGCCCACGGAATACCAGGCCGAATCTTTGGTAGCCAAAGCCACAAAAGCAGGAATCAGGGAGCCAACGATGATGCCTATGTAGGGTATAAGCAGCAAAAAGGCACCCAGGAATCCGTAGAAAACGGCATTTTCAATTCCCAGAAGCAACAGGCCGATACTATTTAATATGCCAACAATTATCATCACGATGGTTAACCCAATGAGGTAGTTTTGTTGGATCATGTATATTTTTTTTAGAATAATGTCCAGGTATTCGTTATCTTTTTTAGGAAAGGCTTTATGAATAAATGCAATAAAAAATTTGCGGTACAGGAGTAAGAAGAATATGTAAATCGGTATCAGGATCAGGTTGCTGATAAGGCCTCCGGAGAAGGTTATGAAATCATCCACCCGCATAGTGCTGTTTTTGATTATGGTTTCTATCCTGAAAGTTTTTTCGGTTAGGATTCGTTTTTGGTCGATGCCTAAATTTTTTCCGCAGTAATTCAGGAATTCCTGATATAATTCAGTCAGCCTTACAAGGTAGATGTCGGTTTTACTTATTACATCCTTAATCTGGAAACCAATGAAAATGAAAAGACCACAAATTACTATAGTCAACAGCAGAATTACTATTATAGTAGACATAAGCCTGTTATAATGCAGTTTTCGTTCTAAAACCAGCACAACAGGATACAGCATAATGCTTAAAATAATGGACAGAATTAAAGGGACAATCACTGGTTTCAGGACATATAGCATCAAAACTATGGCCATGAAGGTAAAGAGATTGTAAGCCATGTGGGGTTTATTATTAGTCGAGGCCATAGATTCTTGTTTTTGGTGTTTGCCTAATTCGCCTGATGTTATTTTCCTATACGCATATTAAAGTTACAACTTAAATTCATTTCTAATTCGAAAAAAGACTGAAATTGCTTACGGCTTAACTTCCATGATGCATAACCGTAGCAAAGATATTTTGTACTAAGTATAATTCTGTTATATAATTACAAGTGAATGTTATAAAATTTTGATATTTACCTATGAACCTTCGTACCTTTGCGCCCAAACCAAGAAGATGACAACACAACAACTAATTCATCAGATTCAAATCAAAAAGTCTTTCCTTTGTATTGGTTTGGATGTAGATGTAAACAAGATTCCACAGCATTTGCTGCAAACCGAAGATCCTATTTTTGAATTCAATAAAGCGATTATTGATGCCACGCATGATGTAACTGTTTCCTATAAACCGAATACGGCATTTTATGAAGCATACGGTATCAAAGGCTGGCAGTCACTGCAAAAAACCATCAATTATATCAACGATAATTACCCGGATATTTTCACTATTGCCGATGCAAAACGAGGAGATATCGGAAATACGTCGTCCATGTATGCAAAAGCTTTTTTTGAAGACCTGAATTTCGATAGTGTAACCGTAGCACCTTATATGGGGAAAGATTCTGTAGAGCCTTTTTTAGCTTTTGAAAACAAACATACAATTATGCTGGCGCTGACTTCCAATGAAGGCGCCTTCGATTTTCAAACGAAAAATGTAGAAGGAAAAGAATTGTACAAAACTGTTTTGGAAACTTCTAAAACCTGGAAGCATTCCGAAAACCTGATGTATGTGGTAGGAGCAACTAAAGCCGAATATTTTACTGAAATCCGAAAGATTGTTCCGGACAGTTTTCTGTTAGTTCCCGGAGTAGGTGCGCAGGGTGGAAGCTTAGCGGAAGTTTGCAAATATGGTAGAAATGAGAATGTTGGTTTACTAATCAACTCTTCCCGCGGAATTATCTATGCTTCAAACGGAACCGATTTCGCCGAAAAAGCAAGAGCGGAAGCTTTAAAACTACAGCAGGAAATGGAAGCCATAATGAACAGCTAATGAAAACCTTAGTCGACCAACTCGGAACTTCGCATACCTTTCAGACAACGCCAAAATGCATTGTTTCGCTCGTCCCTTCCCAAACCGAATTGTTGTTCGATATGGGACTGGAAGACAGCATCGCGGGGATAACAAAGTTTTGTGTACATCCGTTTCATCTTAAGTCGACTAAGAAAATTGTCGGGGGTACCAAAAAGGTTAAGATTGATAAAATCAAGGAATTACAGCCGGATATAATCATCGCCAATAAAGAAGAAAATACACTTGAAATTGTAGAATCACTAAAAGATATTTGCCCGGTTTGGGTAACGAATATTATAACCATCGAAGATAATTTTCAGATGATATCCGATTTCGGACAATTGTTCAACAAGCGCACGGAAGCACAAAAGTGGCTGGATAAAACGACAGCTGCCTTAGCCGATTTTCAAAATTTCATTAAAGATAAGGAGGTTAAGAAAGTGGCTTATTTCATCTGGGCGAATCCATGGATGGTAGCGGGTGGCGATAATTTTATCAACGAATTATTAAAGCTGAATAAATTCGAAAATATTTACGATAACAATCCAAAATATGAAGGCAGGTATCCTGAAATCGTGATCCAGAAAATGCGTATTCAGGGCGATCCGGATTTTGTTTTTCTTTCTTCAGAGCCATTTCCTTTCAAAGACGAACATGCTTTTGAGCTTGGAAGACATACCCATCATGCGACTACCATTTTTGTCGACGGCGAGATGTTCTCCTGGTACGGAAGCCGATTGGTGAAGGCCTTTGACTACTTTAAGCAACTACACAATCGTTTAGGATAAAAGCAAAAAAAAACCACGCCCTAAAGCGTGGAATTCTTTTTTAACTAACCCTAACCAAATGAGAAACTATTTATTATGGTACAAAGTTCCGATAATTTTTTGTTTCCTAATGTTAACAATTTGTTATTTGTATGTATTTGAATACTAAATTTTTACCTTTTTTAATCCTGTAGCGAAAATACTCTTTTCAAAAGAGCTGTCGTACGCGCTGCTAAATTATTTCGGATGTCTTTTTCCTCAACGGCAATCATTTTAAAAACACCTTCCATAGCTTTATTAGTAGTATAATCAGTCAAATCAGGATTTACTTTTTTCACCAAAGGAATGCTGTTGTATTTGTTGATGATATTAGCCCAGACTTTATCAGCGCCCACTTTTGCATAAGAATTTTTTATCACCGGACTGAATTTCGTATACAATGCATTTGAAGTTGTAGTCTGAAGATATGTTGTTGCAGAACGGTCATCGCCTAATAAGATGTTTTTCGCATCGGTGAAAGTCATTCCTTTTATAGCGTCAACAAAAATAGGAGTTGCTTCTTTGACCGCATCTTCCGCGGCACGGTTCATCATCTTTAAACCTTCATCGGCCAATTTGCTCATCCCAATATCACGAAGGGTTTTATCCACTTTCTTCAATTCTTCCGGCAGAAGAATCTTCACCATTTCATTTTTATAAAAACCATCTACGTTTGTTAATTTAACAACCTGTTTGTCAATTCCTTTGTTCAAAGCTTCCTTAAGTCCCGACGCAATTTCCGCCTGGCCCAATCCGCCCTGTTGTGGTAACTGATCCATTACTTGCTGCATTTCTGCGCATCCTAAAAAAGGAATGAAAACTAAGAGTAGTGCTATTTTTTTCATAAAATTTGATTTGTTTCCCAAAGATAAGCAAACTTGATGCCAATTTTCAATGTATAGTTTTTGGTTATCAAAAAATAAAAACAATCAATTTGATTTATAAGTTTTTCCTTTCTTAATTGTTTAATTTTAGGTAAATTTAAAGGTTGTAAATTTTGATTTTGAGCTGTTTATTAACAACATAACTATAGAAAAATGGAAAATAACGGTAATAGTAACGGTAAATGCCCGTTTTCAGGAGATACTCAAAATAAAAGCTGGGGCGGAACCGGGACAAAAAATAAGGATTGGTGGCCCAATCAGTTAAAATTAAATGTGCTTCGCCAAAATGCTCCTTCATTCAATCCGATGGGGCAGGCGTTTAATTATGCGCAGGAATTCAAAAGTCTTGACCTGGAAGCAGTAAAAAAAGATCTTCATGAGCTTATGACCGACTCTCAGGACTGGTGGCCGGCAGATTTCGGGCATTATGGGCCTTTCTTTATCCGTATGGCATGGCACAGTGCGGGAACCTATCGTATTGGAGATGGTCGTGGTGGCGCCGGAGCCGGACAACAACGTTTTGCACCTCTTAACAGCTGGCCGGATAATGCGAATCTGGACAAGGCACGCAGGCTACTTTGGCCCATCAAACAAAAATATGGCCGTAAAATTTCCTGGGCCGACCTTATGATACTTACCGGTAATGTCGCTTTGGAGTCAATGGGATTCAAAACCTTTGGATTCGCAGGTGGGCGTGAAGATGTTTGGGAGCCGGAAGAGAATGTATATTGGGGCTCGGAAACCGAATGGCTGGAAGATAAACGATACTCAGGAGAACGTGAGCTTGAAAACCCGCTTGCGGCAGTACAAATGGGTTTGATTTATGTAAATCCGCAAGGGCCTAACGGTAATCCGGATCCTATTGCCGCTGCAAAAGATATTCGTGAAACCTTTGCCCGTATGGCAATGAATGATGAAGAAACCGTGGCGCTTATTGTCGGCGGTCACTCATTCGGTAAGGCACATGGCGCGGGAGATCCAACATTGGTGGGATCAGAACCCGAAGCCGCAGATATTGAGCTGCAAGGCTTAGGCTGGACAAGTAAATTCGGTACAGGGATGGGAATTGACACCATTACCGGCGGACCTGAAGTTACGTGGACACAAACACCAACTAAATGGAGCAATCACTTCTTAGAAAACCTGTTTGCTCATGAATGGGAACTAACAAAAAGTCCTGCCGGAGCATTTCAGTGGGTGGCAAAAGACGGGGTCAATTCAATTCCCGATGCCCACGATCCTTCAAAAATGCATTTGCCTACAATGCTTACAACAGACCTCTCGTTGCGTTTTGATCCTGTCTACGAAAAGATTTCAAGACGCTTCTTCGAGAATCCGGATCAATTGGCAGATGCGTTTGCCCGTGCCTGGTACAAGCTGACACACCGTGATATGGGACCGATTACCCGTTATCTTGGAAAAGACGTTCCTTCAGAAGAATTGATTTGGCAAGATCCGGTTCCTGCTGTTAATCATGAACTTATTAATGAAAGTGATATCGCTTTCCTGAAAGCTAAAATATTGGATTCAGGTCTTTCGATTTCGCAATTGGTAAGTACAGCCTGGGCTTCGGCATCCACTTTTCGGGGTTCTGATAAACGGGGTGGCGCTAATGGTGCACGCATTCGTTTGGCTCCTCAAAGATATTGGGAAGTAAATAATCCGGCTCAGTTATCAAAAGTTTTGGATGCTCTTGAAGCTTTACAAAAAGAATTCAATGCTATGCAAACAAGCCGTAAAAAGGTTTCATTAGCCGACGTTATTGTATTAGCGGGTTGCGCAGGGGTTGAGAAAGCTGCAAAAAATGCGGGACATAATTTAACAGTTCCGTTCTCTCCGGGTCGTATGGATGCCTCACAGGAGCAAACGGATATAGAATCCTTCGCGGTATTAGAACCGATAGCAGATGGTTTTCGTAATTATCTGAAAACAAAATACACAATACCTACTGAAGCTTTGTTGGTAGATAAAGCGCAATTACTAACCCTTACAGCTCCGGAATTGACAGTTCTCGTGGGGGGTATGAGGGTCTTGAACACTAACTTTGATAATTCGAAACATGGGGTGTTCACAGAAAATCCGGAAACACTTACCAATGATTTCTTCGTAAACCTGCTTGACATGTATACCACCTGGAAAGCAGTGGATGACCATAAAGAAGTATTTGAGGGTCAGGACCGCGAAACCGGCGAAAAGAAATGGACAGGAACTCGTGCCGATCTTATCTTTGGTTCGAATTCAGAACTTAGGGCACTTGCCGAAGTATATGGAAGCGCCGATGCTCAGGAAAAGTTTGTAAAAGATTTTGTAGCGGCATGGAATAAGGTCATGAATCTTGATCGTTTCGATTTGGCTAAAATGTAATTAGAAATCATGCAACTTTCAGAAGTTCATCTGTTAACAAATTCACTTTCGGAAACCGAATTCTTTTACGGGAAAAAGTTAGGTTTGAAAGTGACAGCGAAAACGGATGAACTTCTTTCATTTCAGATAGGAACCTCAAAGTTGTATTTTCATTTATCGGATGAAATTCAAAAACCGGTGTATCATTTCGCCATTGATATTCCGGAAAATAAACTTATGGAAGCATTGGATTGGATTCGGAAAAGAGCAGCATTGATTCCGTCTGAAGACCATGAAATTATCGACTTCTCCAACTGGCACGCCAAATCGTTTTACTTTTATGATAACAACGGCAATATTCTGGAATGCATCGTTCGTTATGATCTCAAAAATACTTCCGGAGCAATTTTTAACGCCGATTCCTTTATCAAAATCAGCGAAATAGGGTTTGTAGTGGAAGATGTCCTGCAATTTTGCGATGAGATCAATACAAAATATGAAACTGATTTTTTCGTAATGCAGCCTAAAAATGTGACTTTTTCTGTTTTAGGTGACAACAGGGGCTTATTTATTATTTCCGGTGAAAACAGAAATTGGTTTCCGACTTCAAATAAAGCACAACCATTTTGGTCCAGGGTGATTTTTGAGAATAAGGGAAAGCGACATGAGCTATTTTTCAATCACTAAAATTTCAATTAACAACTTTTTCATTTGCAGAATATTCCTATCTGTAAGACTTTATTTATATTTTTTAATGTGCTGAAAATATGTTTGTTGAAATTGAATCACTAATTTGTTTTTAATAATATAGTACTATATTTTTGCTTTTTTTTAAGAAAAACTTTAAAGCTTTACCGACAAAAGTATTCCTTTTTAATCCTTGATTTTCTTGTACTTCAAAAATAATTTAAGTGTAAGCGCAAGAATAAAAAAGTTTTGTCGTCAAAGCTATAAATCCAAAATCTCCCCCATGAGAAAGCAATTGTATAAGTTACTTTTTTTATTGTCTTTTAGCACAGCAGTTGGTCAGGTAGGTATCAACACAACAACTCCAGGAGCACAACTTGACATTCGCTCCAGCAATCAGGCCGCTCCGGCAAATACAGATGGTATTTTAATTCCTAAAGTAGATGTTTTTCCGGCAACGAATCCGACAACTGCACAAAATGGTATGATGGTTTTCCTGACTACCGCTGTTGGGATTAAACCACCCGGATTTTACTATTGGGACAGCACCACCTCAACATGGATTGGGCTGGCTTCATCAACAAATGATTGGGCATTAACAGGTAATTCGGGGACTGTTCCGGGAACCAATTTCTTAGGGACAACAGATGCAAAAGATTTTGTGTTTAAAACAAATAATAGCGAACGCGCACGATTCACAAGTGGCGGTTTCCTTGGAATAGGTACTGCTACTCCTGCCCAGCAGTTGCAGATCACAGGAAATTTTCGTCTTCCGGCGTCAACTTCCACTGCGGGTATTATTTATTCCACTACAAACAGGTTACTCCATACTAACGGCGGTTTTTTTAGCGGGTTAAATGCCGGGAGCCTAACTGCTACAGGGTTTGGTAACACGGGAGTAGGAAACGATGCATTGACTGCTATTACCACTGGAAATATTAATAGTGCCTTTGGCCACTTGTCTATGAATTCGTTAACTACCGGATTCAATAATGCCGCTTTTGGATACCAATCTATGCTTTCGTCTACGACAGCCGGCGATAATACGGCAATTGGGGCACAATCCCTTAAAAACAGCACTACGGGATCGAGAAATACAACTGTAGGAAGCCAGTCCATGGGTGGTGCTACTACAGGATCAGATAACGTGGCAATAGGATATGGAACTTTAGGAGGTGCTCTAACAGGGGGATTCAATTCAGCCGTAGGAAATGGTGCATTGTCATCGACTACCTCCGGATTCAACAATTCAGCTTTTGGTCGTGATGCAATGCCTGCAAATACTACCGGAAACCGTAATACAGCACTAGGTTATGGGACTTTGCATAATAATATTGTTGGAGGTTCCAATACGGCTGTCGGAACAGAAGCAGGATACAGCGCTTTAGGCTCAGGTAACGTAATGCTTGGTTATCTTGCAGGGTATTCCGAAACGGGTAGTAATAAATTATACATTGATAATAGTAATACTGTCAATCCACTTATCTATGGGGACTTCGCGACAAATTTGCTTCGCGTGAATGGAACATTAAATATCAACAGTGCTTACAGTTTCCCAACCACAGACGGGACGAACGGATATGTTCTGAAAACAAATGGTGCAGGTGCCGTTGCATGGGCCCCGGCCAGTTCACTTATTACGGAATCCGATCCGAATGCCTGGCTTAAAGCCGGAAATGCCGGAACTACGGCCGGAACGGATTATATAGGAACGAGCGATAGTCAGGATTTAGTGATTAAAACCAATGCAACTGAGGCCGCACGTATTTCATCTGCCGGAAATGTAGGTATCGGGACAGCATCACCAGACACCAAACTTCATGTTACCGGAAATGAAAAAATAGAAAATGGAACGCTTACGCTTTATAGCAATGATTCCAGAGATAAAATCCAGCTTACAGACTGGGCTGACATGGGATCCAAAATCAATCACTCAGCCGGATGGAGTATTGACTATATGGCAGGCCCCGGAGATTGGGATACGGATGGTTATCACCGTTTCTTTACTTCAGTGAACGGGATTGGATATATGGAACGAATGCGAATAAACAATAACGGATATGTTGGTATAGGTACAGTAACCCCGGCAGAAATGCTCCATGTGGATGGAAATATCAGGACATCGTCCCTTTCCGGTACAGGAACAAGAATGGTGCAGGCAGATACAAATGGGACCTTAACGCCATTAGCAGCAGGAACCGCTTCACAAGTATTATTGGGGACAGGCGTTTGGGGAAGCGTACCCGGGTTAACAAATGACTGGTCGCTTACAGGTAATTCTGGGACTATAGCAGGGACCAATTTTATTGGAACGACGGATAACCAGGCCTTCGATCTTAGGACAAATAATATCCTGAGAACCCGATTTACTACGAAAGGTCAAATAGAAACATTTAACACAGGACATTCGGTATTTCTTGGTCAGGGGGCAGGTGCCAATGATGACTTAAGCAATAACCAAAATGCATTTGTAGGACATTATGCAGGGACTGCCAATACAACTGGAGGCGGAAACTCTGCCTTCGGATATTATGCCCTTAGTTCCAACACGACGGGATATGCAAATACCGCATTGGGAGATTTGTCGTTACCTTCAAATACAACAGGTGTTTCGAATACTGTTGTGGGTGACTTGTCAGGAAACTCGAATACTACAGGAAACTGGAATGCGGCACTTGGAAAAAATACTTTATTCTCGAATACTACGGGTAGCAATAATACTGCGGTGGGAAGCTCATCCCTGAGCTTTAACGTATCAGGAAACAGAAATACTGCAGCTGGGGATTTAGCCCTGGCGGGAAATACTACAGGTTCTGATAATACTGCTGTTGGTTATGCCGCGAATGTTGCCTCAGGAAATCTTTCCAATGCCACGGCTGTTGGAGCTAATGCCAGTGTAAGCGCCAGCAACAGTCTTGTTCTTGGTAACAATGCTAATGTTGGTATTGGTACAACGGCACCAGCAGAAAGATTGGAAGTAGTCGGAAACGTAAGGACATCTTCTCTTGCCGGTACAGGAATGCGTATGGTACAGGCAGATACAAATGGAACTTTGACACCATTAGCTGCAGGAACTGCTGCTCAGGTTTTATTAGGAACTGGCGTTTGGGGAACTGTTCCGGGGCTAACAAATGATTGGTCACTAACTGGTAATTCAGGGACAGTAGCAGGTACTAATTTTATAGGAACAACAGATGCAATTGACTTTGTATTCAAGACAAATAATGCTGAACGTGCAAGATTTGCAAGTACCGGTTTTATGGGTATTGGCGTTGCCGCTCCTTCAGCATATCTTGATATATACGGAAATAACAGCGGTTCTAATTCCCTTTTACTAAGAAGCGGAAATAATAACAGCGAGTTTCTCTCTTCGCAAATTGCTTTTTCCTGGAATGGAGGCAGTGACTATAAACATTCCATAATTTCCCGCCATAATTCCTTTGCTGATTCCGGAAACGCAATCGATTTCGTTTTATGGGACCAGGGTACTGATGGTATATCAGACATGGGAACCAAAAAAGTGATGACTATTGACGGTAATGAGAACGGTAAAGTTGGTATTGGTACTACCTCACCTGCAAAAGAATTGGAAGTTGTTGGTGAAGTCCGCACATCATCGCTCGCCGGAACAGGAGTCAGAGTCGTTCAGGCAGACGACTGGGGTACTCTTAAACCTCTGGCAGCAGGTACAGCTTCTCAGGTTTTGTTAGGTACAGGTGTTTGGGGAACTGTTCCGGGATTAACAAATGACTGGTCACTAACAGGTAATTCAGGTACAGTAGCAGGGACTAATTTTATAGGAACCACAGACAACGTGGATTTGGTTCTTAAAACTAACAACACCGAACAGGCAAGAGTGACAGGTGCCGGATTTGTGGGTATCGGAACCGGTACTCCTGCAGAACAGCTTCAGATAACAAAAAACTTCAGGTTACCGGCGTCTACTTCGACAACAGGTATTATTTATTCTGATGCCAATACATTGATTCATACCAATACCGGTTTCTTTAGCGGAATAAATGCAGGAAAACTTACTGCTACAGGCCAAAGAAACGTGGGTGTAGGTAATACGGCTTTAGGTAATCTTACTACAGGAAATTATAATACTGCAGTTGGACAGGCTGCGCTAAATGCAACTACTACGGGTTATAGCAATGCCGGAATCGGGCACCAGGCGCTCACTGCAACCACTACCGGAGCAGATAACACTGCTTTGGGAGCCGAGACCCTACGTTCAAATACTACAGGGTCCCGAAATGTCGCTCTTGGAGGTCAGGCTTTAAGTAAGTCGGTCAGCACATCGGAAAACGTAGCAGTCGGATATTACGCCTTGGGAGATATAGTTACAGGACAAAACAATACCGCAATCGGTACCAATTCACTGTTTCTTAATACAAGCGGTTTTAATAATTCAGCAGTAGGTGGGCGGTCGTTAATGGCGAATACAACCGGTGGAAGAAATACTGCCTTGGGATGGACCGCTTTGGCAACAAATACTACAGGGGGTAATAATACTGCTGTCGGATTTGGTGCAGATGTGAGCTCAGCTGCTTTGACAAATGCAACAGCAATCGGATATAATGCTAAAGTAGGTGCCAGCAACAGTATGGTCCTTGGAGGAACCGGAGCTGATGCGGTAAAGGTCGGAATCGGAACTACATCTCCCGCTGAAGAATTAGAGGTTGTTGGTGATGTCCGAACTTCTTCCCTTGCCGGTACCGGAACCAGAGTGGTACAGGCAGATGCAAATGGAACCTTAACACCGCTAACTGCAGGAACAGCAACGCAAGTTTTATTAGGAACAGGCGTGTGGGGTAGCGTGCCTGGAATTACCAACGACTGGTCGATTACAGGAAATGCAGGAACAGTCAATGGTACGAATTTCATCGGAACCACAGACAACCAGTCTTTGGATATCAGAACCGATAACACCATCCGTACAAGAATCACTACCAAAGGACAAATTGAAACACTAAATACAGGTAATTCAGTATTTGTAGGGGAAGGCGCAGGTGCAGGTGATGATCTGACAGATAACAGAAATACGCTTATTGGTATGCAGGCGGGTCAGACCAATGCAACATCAGCCTTTACTACCGGTATCGGATACCAGGCTTTACAAAACAGTGTTTCCAACGGAGCAACTGCTGTAGGATACAGAGCACTTCAAAATTATACAGGAATCCGTGGCACGGCTATAGGTTATGAAGCGCTAAAAGCTACAACTACAGGCTCAAGTAATACCGCTGTAGGTTATGCGGCTTTAAGTAAAAATACCACTGGAGGAAATAATACTTCAGTGGGAAGTGAAGCTTTACTTAATATTACTACAGGAAGCAACAACGTTGGTTTAGGTAAATACGCCTTATTATTTACCACTACTGCAGGACTGAATACAGCAATTGGAACGAGTGCAATGTTCGATAACACTACAGGTGCAAATAACACTGCTGTGGGCTTCCAGGCAATATCTTCCAATACAACAGGAAATAATAATGTGGCTTTGGGTATAAATGCCTTGGGGACCAACAATACAGGGTCAAACAATCTTGCTTTAGGAACCAACGCTGATGTTACGAGTGCAGCACTTACTAATGCCGCGGCAATAGGTTACAATGCCAAAGTAGCCGCCAGTAACAGTATGGTTTTAGGGGGAACAGGCGTTGATGCAGTAAAAGTCGGAATAGGAACTACTGCCCCTGCTGAAGAGCTTGAGGTTGTTGGTGATGTCCGCACTTCTTCACTGGCGGGTACCGGAACAAGAATGGTGCAGGCAGATACCAACGGAACTTTAACGCCTTTAGCCGCAGGAACAGCAGCGCAGGTTTTATTGGGAACAGGTGTTTGGGGTACTGTGCCAGGACTAACAAATGACTGGTCGCTTACAGGTAATGCAGGCACAGTTAACGGCACGAACTTCATCGGAACAACGGACAACCAGGCTTTAGATATCCGTACTAATAATGTTATCCGTACAAGAATAACAAACAAAGGCCAGATTGAAACGTTGAACACCGGGCAATCTGTTTTTGTAGGTGAAGGTGCAGGAGCAAATGATGATCTGACTAATAATATCAATGCATTCATCGGATATCAGGCAGGTAATGCAAACACAACAGGAACTGATAATGTCGGATTAGGCTACCGAAGCTTACAAACAAATACCACAGGGTCATACAATACAGCTACCGGATCTAATGCAATGAGATTAAATACTACCGGGTACGACAATGTCGCAAACGGAAATAGTGCATTGGGTGTAAACACCACGGGTGCATTTAACACAGGAATTGGCGCGCATGCACTGAATGCCAACACAACAGGGAACAATAATACCGCTGTAGGGCGTATAGCTTTGAACAGTAGCACCGCAGCGAGTAACAATACAGCAGTTGGAGCCCGCGCTTTGGAAAGCACGACTTTGGGAAGCAGGAACACAGTTGCCGGATATCAGGCCGGGAATTTGAATACCACAGGGAACGATATTGCTGCATTTGGATATTTTTCACTTCAAAACAACACAACCGGAGTCGGCAATTCGGCATTCGGAACAAGTGCGCTTAACGCCAATACTACGGGAACCAATAATACCGCTCTTGGTTTTAATGCAGACGTAAGCTCAGGAGCACTTACCAACGCCACTGCTATTGGTTATAATGCTAAAGTAGCCGCAAGTAACAGCATGGTTTTAGGAGGCACAGGCGCTAATGCGGTTAAAGTCGGAATAGGAACTACAGCTCCTGCTGAAGAACTGGAGGTTGTTGGTAATGTACGCACCTCGTCACTTGCCGGAACCGGTACAAGGGTAGTTCAGGCGGATGCCAACGGAACTCTTACGCCACTTGCCGGGGGGACAGCGTCACAGGTTTTATTAGGAACCGGAGTTTGGGGAAGTGTACCTACAACAAATGCATGGGCCTTAAGCGGGAATGCCGGAACGGTAGCGGGAACCAATTTCTTAGGCACAACCGATGCAATCGATTTTGTATTCAAGACTAATAATGCCGAACGCGCCAGATTTACAAGTGGCGGTTTTATGGGAATTGGGGTGTCGGCACCAGCTGCCTATCTTGATGTCTATGGCCACAACTCAGGTACAAATTCACTATTGCTTCGCAGCGGAAACAATAATAATGCCTTCAACTCCTCGCAAATTGCCTTCGGATACAGTGGCACTAATACTTACATGCACTCCATCAAATCGCGCCATATGTCAGGTTCGGATACAGGGAATGCGATCGATTTTACCGTATGGGATTTTGGTACGGATGCCGTAGGGACTATCGGAACAAAAAAGGTGATGACAATTGATGGTGAAGGAAACGGTAGGGTAGGAATCGGTACGACAACGCCGCGTGCCCCACTTGAAGTCGTTGGATCAATTATGCCAAGCAGTGCTGGTGGGAATGCAGATATCGAGATGAATAGCTTGACCAGGTCTACAATCTATCCAAACGGAGCTAATACACCAGCAGATCTTGGATTGCAGGTCAGAAGTAAAGGAACTGGCGTGTTGGAGCTCAATTCCGATAATACCGGGAATATTCAAATGGTAACAGGCGGAGGAAATGTGGGTATCGGAACCAATTCTGTAACCCAAGCCAAAGTAGTCATCAATGGGACACAAAATTCTTTCCAGACATATGCTTACCTGAACAGTGCCGGAACGGTGGGTCTAACCAATTCGACTGCAGGTTACTCACTTTATACAACTGGAAGGATAGCAGCTACAGAATTCAACGCCTTCTCTGATGCAAGGATTAAAGATATCAAAGGAATATCCAACAGCGCAAAAGACCTTGAGACCCTAAATAAAATCGAAATTACTGATTATACCTTCAAGGATTCCATCGGAAAAGGAATGGGAATTAATAAAAAAGTTATTGCACAACAGGTTGAAAAGGTATACCCACAGGCTGTAGCTACCATTACAGATGTGATTCCGGATATTTATACCATTGCAAAAATTAAAGACGGAAGAGTAATCCTGAAAAACACCCTTCAAAAAGGAGACCGCGTGAAATTGGTTTTCGATAACAGGACAGAACTTGTGACAGTGTTGCAGGCTGATGAATATGGCTTCAATGTTGCAGTGAAAGATGAGGGGAAAGTATTCGTTTTCGGACGTGAAGTAAACGATTTTCATACTGTTGATTATGAGGCGCTTTCCACACTGAATATTTCCGCTACACAGGAGCTTATCAAAATCATCAACCAACAGGAAGCTCAGATTCGCGGCCTGAAAGCTGAAAATACCGATATGAATGAGCGCTTAACGAAAACGGAAGCTGACATTAATCAGATAAAAAGCATGTTCAACAATACCATCAGCACTAATTCAAAATAAGGATCGCTGAAAAAACAAATAAAAAACGCTGTAGAACTTAGATTTTTACAGCGTTTTTTTATGTTTAGTATTTTAGGAAATCAATCAGATCAACCGGTCGATTTTGGAAGCCAATTCCCTGTCCTTCTCAGTAACAACATTTCCTTCAGAATGCGTCGATAACCAAATTTCAACCTTATTCCAGGTATTTGTCCATGTAGGATGATGATCAAGTTGCTGTGCCAGAAGCGCTACCCGGGTCATAAAACCAAAGGCTTCGGAAAAATCAGCAAAAAGAAAACTTTTATACAGACTATGGTTGAGTTCTGTCCATTCAGATTGATTATAAGTTGCCATATGATTTGTATTTTAAGTTGTTGTTAGACAGTTTAAAGATACGCAAAAAATGGCGAAGGGAAAAGGTGATTTGCCTAACAAACCGAGAATTGTGAATATCTATTTTTGAAATTACGCCTCCGGTTTCTTTAAAAATTTAACTTTGCCATCCTTAAAAAAATAATCGTTATGGGTGCAATTTGGTATGAATGCAAAGTAAAATACAGAAAAATTGATGATACGGGGGTGCAAAAGGTTATCACAGAACCATATTTAGTAGATGCTTTATCCTATACGGAAGCCGAAAGCAGAATCAATGAAGAAATGGCGGCTTATGTCAGTGAAGAATTTAAAATCACAAATATAAAAGTAGCCAATTATGCTGAAATTCATCCTTTCGAGAATTCCGACCGCTGGTTCAAATCGAAAGTTTCTTTACTGGCTTACGATGAAGAAAGCGGAAAAGAACGTAAGACAAATTTTTATCTGTTAGTCCAGGCCAACGATGTGAAAGAAGCTTATGATAACACCATCACAGCAATGAAAAATACTATGGGAGAGTATACCGTACCGGCTATTTCGGAATCTCCTATCATGGATGTTTTTCCTTATTTCAGCGGTGAAGAAGACAGATCGGAGCAATTGGAAAAGTTCAATACCCTTAAAGCTTCTAAACCTGATGTTGCAGAAGTAATAGATCATATGGAGTTTGATCCGGAAATTGTAGCGGAAAGCATTTAAGTAAAAAATAAAGACAGGCTGTAAACCTGTCTTTATTTTTTATAATCCAAGAATTCCTTTTTTAAGTGCCAATTGTTGCGGATTCGGATTTTCAGCTGCGGAAATATAAACATCTTCAAGATAGCCGTCAAGTTGTAAACCCATTTCAGCAAGGTATTCTGTTACCGGAATTCGCTTCATGCCCGTTACATACTCATCAAAGAAAGGTTGCATATTCTTTTCCGTAATCTGATTGGTTATTTTGATGATATCGGCCAATTCATAACGGGTGTTGGTTCTCCCGAATTGCGCATACATTTCAGCAAACAAATCGTCAAGGCTTTTGGTACTATTAGTGCTTTTTCGGATTTCGATGTCCAATGCCAAAGCAACCAATTCTCCACCACCATAAACTAAATAACGGTTTTGGTCTTTGTTATTTCCGGATTCGCGAATCGTTACCTTATTCTGCATCAGATCACGGATGATATTGTATTTGGTAATAACATTCTCAAAACGCTTGTAAAATGTCGGCTCGTCAATGATTTTATTGCGCGTTAGTAAGATGTTGGTCAGGTAATCGGTAAAGCCTTCTTTGAACCATTCTTCCTGTTCCTTCGGTATTAAGGTGTGTCCGTTCCAAAGATGGATGGTCTCGTGCGCCATAATGTGGCCCCAATTCGTGCGGCTGTTTTTGTTGACTTTTCCTTTGATAATCTGGCTGAAACTCGTTCGGAACGCACCGCCGTCCGTCATATGATTGTTCTCATTAACTACGATAAGGTACTTTTTCTTCGGCGAACCTTTGAAGACTTTCGTAGTCGATTCAATAATAGGTTCCATCAGGCCGACAAAATCATCTTCATGCGGCTTCATCGAATTGCCCAATGCGAACAAAAGGTCAAAGTCGCCTAATTTTATTTCTTTTTCATAATGGGTTCCAACGAAAATGCAGTTGTTCAGTAAAAAACGCAAATCTTCATTGACAGTAAAATGATTCGTTTTCAGGGTTTTTATCCAGGGTGTTGATGCCTTCCAGTTTTTCGGTAAAGTAAAAGCAACAGAAACATTTTTCACATCGCCCAAAGCTGAAATATCCGGAGCCATAAACAGTGAATATCCGGTAAAGAAAAAACCTTCCGGAGTTTTGTACGCCACTTCGTCAACACCGCCGCAATGATCCCAGTTTTCACTATCGTGCTGTAACAGAATATCATATTCAATCGCAAAGGAACCGCTTTCCGGAGATTGGATTTCCCACGTACCTTCGCCTAAATATTTAAGAGTCTGTTTTTGGCCTTTAACGTTTTTAGCCATAATGTTCTTGACAAATTTAGCTTCCCCATCCGGATTTTTCTCCGAAGGATGCGTAATCATAAAGAAACGGTTTTTGGCTTGGGTCAGTTCAAGATCAGCTTTGATGTGGACAAGTTGTTGTTGCTGTTTTGTGAAATCCAGTTGGTACGTGGCAGTATTGTTTTGCGAAAAGGAAGATAAAGAAAATGCCATTCCGCAAAGCAGAAAAAGATATTTTTTCATGGTTCGTATTTTGATGATGTATCCCAACGAAATCAGACAAAGGATGACAGCAAGACGAATGAAAAAGTTTTTTGTTACAGGTAGGCTATGATTTATTCACGTTGGTTTTGCAGGCAGATTTTGTGCAGATCTTGATTTTAACTGGAATTTAAAGCGAACATAGTTTTCGAAATTTTAAAGATTAAGGAATTTTCTGAAGTTTCATAATTTAAAAATCTGCCGAGATCTGCTTATTCTGCGAGACAAATGATGAGATTAGGATCTAAGCTTAAAAATTTGTCAATATTTATTTCTGGTATAATGGTTCGTTTTTCTACAGAAGAATTTAATTTTTAAGTCATTACTTTTTAATAAATGCGTAAATTGCCACCTCAAATTTATTACCCATAAAATGGAACAGGTACACCCATATCAACCAAAGAATAAAGTTAGAATTGTTACTGCAGCTTCGTTGTTTGACGGACACGATGCAGCCATTAACATCATGCGCCGAATCATTCAGGCTACTGGTGTTGAGGTAATTCACTTAGGACATGACAGAAGTGTGGAAGAAGTAGTGAATACAGCAATTCAGGAAGATGCAAATGCGATTGCAATGACGTCTTATCAGGGAGGTCACAATGAATATTTCAAATACATGTATGATTTGCTTAAAGAAAAAGGAGCAGGTCATATCAAGATTTTTGGCGGAGGCGGAGGAGTAATTCTTCCTTCTGAAATCGCAGAACTGCACGAATATGGCATTACGAAGATTTATTCTCCGGATGATGGCCGTGCGATGGGATTGCAGGGAATGATCAACGATTTGGTACAACGTTCCGATTTCCCGGTGGGAGAAGTATTGAATGGTGAAGTAAATCATTTAGAAGATAAGAATCCAACAGCTATTGCACGCGTAATTTCTTCAGCGGAAAATTTCCCTGAAGTTGCAAAACCGGCTTTAGAGAAAATTGCTAAAATAAACCAGGACAGCAAAACACCGGTTTTAGGGATTACCGGAACAGGTGGAGCAGGAAAATCCTCTTTGGTAGACGAATTGGTTCGCCGATTTCTAATTGATTTCCCAGAGAAAACCATCGGGTTAATTTCCGTGGATCCTTCCAAACGTAAAACAGGAGGGGCATTATTAGGAGACAGAATCCGTATGAACGCCATCAATAACCCCAGAGTTTATATGCGTTCTTTGGCAACCCGTCAGTCGAATTTAGCCTTATCAAAATACGTTCAGGAAGCCATTGAAGTTCTGAAAGCGGCTAAATATGATTTGATTGTTCTGGAAACTTCGGGTATCGGCCAGTCGGATACGGAAATCATGGATCATTCTGATGTTTCTTTATATGTAATGACACCTGAGTTCGGTGCCGCAACACAGTTAGAGAAGATCGACATGCTTGATTTCGCTGATTTGGTAGCCTTAAATAAATTTGACAAACGCGGCGCTTTAGATGCGATCCGTGATGTGAAGAAACAATACCAGCGTAACCATAATTTATGGGACGTTGATCCAGATAAAATGCCGGTGTTCGGAACAATTGCCTCGCAGTTTAACGATCCGGGAATGAATACGCTTTACAAATCCATCATGGATAAGATTGTAGAGAAAACGGGGATCGATTTACATTCGACCTTCCAGATCACGCGTGAAATGAGCGAGAAAATCTTCGTAATTCCGCCACACAGAACGCGTTATTTGTCTGAAATCGCGGAAAACAACCGTAAGTATGATGAAACAGCACTTTCACAAGTTGATGTAGCACAGAAATTATACGGGATTTTCAAAACGGTAGAAACGGTTTCCGGAAGAATTCCAAAACTTGATAAAGCCGGAATCGTTGAAGATTCCTTAAATCATTCGCCGGAGAAAAAAGAATTTTTGTCGCTGCTGACAAAAGAATTCGACCGCGTGAAAATGAACCTGGATCCGTACAATTGGGAAATCATCCTGACCTGGGATGAAAAAGTAAATAAGTACAAAAATCCGGTTTACTCGTTTAAGGTAAGGGATAAAGAAATAAAAATCGCTACGCACACCGAGAGTTTGTCACACACGCAAATTCCAAAAGTAGCGTTGCCAAAATACCATGCCTGGGGTGATATCCTAAAATGGAACCTACAGGAAAATGTACCGGGAGAATTCCCATTCGCATCCGGATTGTATCCGTTCAAACGTGAAGGAGAAGATCCATCGCGTATGTTTGCCGGAGAAGGCGGACCGGAAAGAACCAACAAGCGTTTCCATTACGTGAGCGCGGGATTGCCTGCAAAACGTTTGTCTACTGCCTTTGACAGTGTAACGTTATATGGAAATGATCCGCACATCCGTCCTGATATTTATGGGAAAATCGGTAATGCCGGAGTTTCTATCTGCTGTTTGGATGATGCTAAGAAATTATATTCAGGTTTCGATTTGAGCCATCCGATGACTTCGGTTTCGATGACGATTAATGGTCCTGCCCCGATGTTGTTAGGCTTCTTCATGAATGCTGCCATCGACCAGAACTGTGAGAAATACATCAAGGAAAACGATTTAGAAAAAGAAGTTGAAGCGAAAATCAACGAAATTTATAAGAAAAAAGGCGTAGAGCGTCCTCATTATCAAGGTGATTTACCGGCAGGTAATGATGGATTGGGATTAATGCTTTTAGGAGTGACCGGTGATGAGGTTTTACCAGCTGATGTTTATAACGATATTAAGATTAAAACCTTAGCTCAGGTGCGTGGAACGGTGCAGGCGGATATCCTAAAAGAAGACCAGGCACAAAACACCTGTATTTTCTCCACAGAATTCGCGCTTCGTCTGATGGGTGACGTTCAGGAATATTTCATTAAAGAAAACGTGCGTAACTTCTATTCGGTTTCGATTTCAGGATACCACATTGCAGAAGCAGGCGCGAATCCTATCACACAGTTGGCATTTACTTTGGCGAATGGTTTCACTTACGTGGAATACTACTTAAGCCGTGGGATGAATATCAACGATTTCGGACCTAACTTATCGTTCTTCTTCTCGAATGGTATCGATCCGGAATATGCAGTAATCGGTCGTGTGGCGCGTAAAATTTGGGCGAAAGCACTGAAAAACAAGTATGGTGCCAACGAAAGAGCACAGATGTTGAAATACCATATTCAGACATCCGGTCGTTCATTGCATGCGCAGGAAATTGACTTTAATGATATCCGTACGACACTTCAGGCGTTGTATGCGATTTATGATAACTGTAACTCATTGCATACTAATGCATACGACGAAGCGATTACGACGCCAACCGAAGAATCCGTACGTCGCGCAATGGCAATTCAGTTGATTATTAATAAGGAATTAGGATTAGCTAAAAACGAAAATCCGATCCAGGGTTCTTTCATCATCGAAGAATTAACCGATTTAGTGGAAGATGCCGTTTTAGCGGAATTCGACAGAATCACCGAAAGAGGAGGAGTGCTAGGTGCAATGGAAACGATGTACCAGCGTTCGAAAATCCAGGAAGAATCTTTGTATTACGAGACATTAAAACATACAGGCGAATTCCCAATCATCGGTGTAAATACCTTCTTAAGTTCCAAAGGTTCTCCAACGGTTATTCCAGCGGAAGTTATCCGTGCCACTGAAGAAGAAAAGCAATACCAAATCGTAATGCTGGATCACCTTCACGAAGCCAACAAACATAAAGTGGAAGAGCAGATAGGCATTATCCAGGATGCAGCGATTAATAATCAGAATATTTTCGAGAAATTAATGGATGCTACTAAAGTTTGTTCGTTAGGTCAGATTACTTCAGCGTTGTTTGAAGTGGGTGGGCAGTACCGAAGAAATATGTAAATAAGATTCTATATTTTTTAACTTAAACCTCTCTTTTTCAGGGAGGTTTTTTTATTGCCAAAATTATTTTGAAAACAACAATCCGTTTTGGCACGACTATTGCATATTTTTGAATCGATAAGAAAACTATGATTAACAAATCCAAAAAATAAAAATTACACCTATGAAAAAATTAGCTTTAGTATTAGTGGCTTTTATCGGAATGATTGGGCTTCAAAGTTGCATTAGAGAAGAAGTTGTCTATGAAGATACTAACGATCAGGATACGATTAGTGAAGTGTTTGAAGTGACACGAAGTTTTTCTCCGGGGAACGGCTATTCCTCATTGGTAACCTTAAATCCGGCTATCTATGATTCCGATGTGGTATTGGTTTACTTATTATGGGATGTGGATGGAGGAACTCCAATTTGGCGTTTAATGCCGCAAACCGTACAGTTAAATGAAGGTGACTTACAGTACAACTACGATTTTACGCCTTATGATGTTAACCTGTTTATGAGTTCAGCCGATTTCGACTTAGGAATCCTGGGGTCACAATGGACACAAAACCAGACTTTCAGAATCGTGATTGTTCCGGGTTATTTCTCTAAAACAGTCGACGTGACCAATTATAAAGAGGTAATGGCGAAATTGAACAAGACCGAAAACCAGGTTAAGAAAATGAATTAATTTTTTGCAGTACTTAATAGTTATAATTAGTGAGAGGAGTCAATTTAGGCTCCTTTTTTTATGGGGTGAAGTTATAAAAATGTTATTTTTTATTTTTTAACCCTATTTTTTTAGGGGTTAATTATTTTGTAATGTAAAATTTTATATTTTTGCACTGTAAAATTGCAGGGTATAATTTTAAAAACACAACTTTATGTCAACATTTCGTTTTAAGGCTCTTGAAAAAGCCACAGACAGAAAACCGGTAGCGGTAGAAGAATTGGATAGAAAATCAGCGATTTTCGGCAGCAATGTTTTTGGAGACAAAGCAATGCGACAATACCTGACCCCGGAAGCCTACAAAGCCGTAAGAAGCGCAATCGAATTCGGAACCAAAATCGACAGAAAACTGGCCGAATACATCGCCATGGGGATGAAAGAATGGGCATTGTCAAAAAACGTTACACATTATACTCACTGGTTCCAGCCATTAACAGGAACCACTGCAGAAAAACACGACGCTTTCTTTGAAACGTCAATGGATGGCAGCGATCCTGTAGAAAAATTCGGCGGAAGCCAATTAGTACAACAGGAACCGGATGCATCGTCTTTCCCGAACGGAGGAATCAGAAACACTTTCGAAGCGCGTGGTTATACTGCCTGGGATCCAACATCTCCTGCATTTATCTTCGGTACAACTTTATGTATCCCAACAGTTTTCATCTCTTACACCGGTGAAGCTTTAGATAATAAAACTCCGCTATTAAGAGCATTACACGCTATTGATACTGCAGCGACTGAAGTGGCTAAATATTTCGATAAAAACGTTAAAAAAATTACGCCGACATTAGGTTGGGAACAGGAATATTTTTTAGTGGACAGCGCTTTAGCCTATTCACGTCCTGATATCCTTGCGACAGGAAGAACTTTATTAGGTCATACATCTTCTAAAGGTCAGCAGTTAGACGACCATTATTTCGGATCGATTCCAACACGTGTATTGCAATACATGAGAGATCTGGAAAACGAATGTATGTTATTGGGTATTCCGGTAAAAACTCGTCACAATGAGGTAGCTCCGAATCAGTTTGAGCTGGCTCCTATTTTCGAGGAAACGAATTTAGCGGTAGACCACAACTCATTGCTGATGGACGTAATGCAAAAAGTAGCAGAACGCCATGATTTCAAGGTATTATTCCATGAGAAGCCTTTCAAAGGAGTAAACGGTTCCGGAAAACATAATAACTGGTCATTAGCTACAGATACAGGTATCAACTTGTTAAGCCCGGGTAAAACACCAATGAGCAACTTACAGTTCTTAACGTTCTTCATCAATACCATCAAAGCGGTACACGATTATGAAGAGTTATTAAGAGCATCAATCGCGTCGGCAAGTAACGACCACCGTTTAGGAGCTAACGAAGCGCCACCGGCAATCATCTCTGTGTTCATCGGACAGCAATTGACAAAAGTGTTGTTAGAGCTAGAAGGTGTTTCCAACGGAAAATTATCTCCGGAAGAAAAAACCGATCTTAAACTAAACGTAGTTGGAAAATTACCGGACGTTTTATTAGATAACACCGACAGAAACAGAACATCTCCATTCGCTTTCACAGGAAATAAATTTGAGTTCAGAGCCGTAGGTTCTTCTGCGAACTGTGCAGTTTCCATGACGACATTAAATACAATCGTTGCAAAACAGTTGAAAGATTTCAAAGTGGAAGTAGATGCGTTAATCGAAAAGAACGATTTAAAGAAAGACGAAGCGATCTTCAATGTCTTAAGAGAATATATCAAGAAAACGAAAGCAATCCTTTTCGAAGGCGACGGTTACAGCGATGCCTGGGAAAAAGAAGCTAAAAAACGTGGCTTGAGCAATCATAAAACGACTCCAAAAGCATTAAAGGCTAAAGTTTCTAAAAAAGCTATTGAACTTTTCGGTGAAATGAACGTTATGAACCACGTTGAGGTAGAATCACGTTACGAAATCGAATTGGAAGAGTATACTAAGAAAATCCAGATTGAAGGTCGTGTTTTAGGTGATATTGCCCGTAACCATGTTATCCCTACAGCTATCAAATACCAAAATACGTTAATCGAAAACGTAAGAGGATTAAAAGAAATTTTCGGAAAAGATTTCGAGAAAATTGCAAAAGAGCAAATCGGACTGATCAAAGAAATTTCAGAGCATATCGAAGGCATCAACACGAATGTGGAAGCCATGACAGAAGAGCGCAAGAAAGCCAACAACCTTTCAAGCACTGAGAAAATGGCAGATGCATATTGTGATAAAGTAAAACCATACTTCGACATCATCAGAAGCCACTGTGATAAATTAGAGCTTTTGGTAGACGACGAGATCTGGACGCTTACAAAATACAGAGAATTGTTATTTACAAAATAATCTGTTTGTTTATTTATTTTGAAAACCTCCTTCGGGAGGTTTTTTTATGGCAAAAATGTAGTTGGTCTGTCTTTTTATTCGCTTAGTAGAAAAAAAGGTAATTTCCTGAAAAATAATTAATTAAAGCTTTTTACGTAAAAAAAAATGTTCTAAATTTGAACTATAAATCAAACCACAAGATTTATTTCCAACAACTCATTTTGAGTAATTTCACCCTCCGAATCATCCTCTGTATTTCGAAAGAATTATTGTTTTTTATTGTTAATAACTGTATGGGTTCACATTAAAATTTACGACTTTCAGCAATGAAAATCGTTTACCGAACAGGAGCAAAACGTCAATTTTAATCCCGCAACAAGTTTTGAGGGATAACACAGGGATTGTGTTAAAGAATTCGATAATTTGTATTGTTTTCTCCTGTGCTCAGAAACAAACCAAACCCATAGAGGAAAAGTGAGACGGATTCTGTCTGTCTCACTTTTTTAACCAATCAAGGATCCATTTAAACTTGTTTTTTAGTTGGGAAAAGCGTTTCTTTTTTTATAAGAGGAACGCTTTTCTTCGTAATAATTTTCTGCTATCTTAGTAGGATTAAAAATAAGCATGAAAAAGTATCTCCTTCTTTTTTATCTGGTATTTTCTCTCACCGGTTTTTCACAGGAAAAATTCACGGTGTATTTTGATTTCGATATTCATCAGGTCAATTCCGATTCAAATGTGAAATTGTCTGACTGGATTTCCCAAAACAAAGAAACTGAAGTGCTGAAAGTATATGGCTTTTGCGATAGTGTAGGTTCGCACGAATACAACGATAAACTGGCCATCCGAAGAGTGAATGCTGTTATGAATATCCTGAAAGAAAATAAAATCAGTCTTTCGGAAAAGTTAGAGACAAAAGGCTTCGGAAAACGATTTGAGCAATCCAAAATCCAAGACGAAAACCGAAAAGTAGAAATTTATTTCCGAAAGAAAGAAGCAAAGCTTTCCGAGAAAATCACGCAAATGAAAGTGGGCGAGAAAATCCGCCTGAGAAACCTCAATTTCTATAACCGTTCCGGTGTCGTTGTCCCGAAATCCAGACCTGTCCTGTTAGAGTTACTTGAAATTATGCAGCAAAACCCAAAACTGAAAATCGAAATTCAGGGACACATCTGCTGCCAGGTGAAATATGATCTCGAAGATATTTCCACCTTACGCTGCAAAACAGTATACAATTACCTGATACAAAACGGCATAGACAAGAACCGCTTGTCTTATAAAGGTTTCGGAAGTTCCATGCCTTTATATCCTATCCCTGAAAAAAACGAATTCGAACGGGATGAAAACCGCAGGGTCGAAATCTTAATTGTTGAAAATTAATAAAATCGCCTCTTTTTATCATATTATTTTTGTTTATTCGTTATTGATTTAAATACATTGAAATGAAACGACTTACTTTATTCATACTTCTTTTTTTTCCGTTGTTTGCCATAGCTCAGGAGCAGTTTTCAATTTACTTTGACAGCAATAAACACGAGCCTGTGAAGAAGCAATGGGATCTTTTAAACAGTTGGATTGCTGCAAACAAGGAGTCAAAGGTGGTCGCCATTAATGGATTTACAGACGAAGACGGTACCAACCAGCATAACGATTCTCTTTCGCAACGACGTGTAGACTTCATTCATAATGTGATTATCAAAAATAGCATGAAAATCCGCGAAGATTTCAAAACCAGAAGCTTCGGCGAGTTGCATAAACAGTCAAAAATAAAAGCAGAAAACCGAAAAGTAGTCATCTATTATATCCTTCCGAAGGATTTACCCCGCGAGAATGAAATTCTGAAAATCACACCTGTGATCCCAGAGATTATTCCAATAGAGGAGGAAGATATGGATTTTCCGCCTAATGCCTCCCTGGAAGAAAAGGTGGCATTATCAAGACCGGGAACTAGAATTGTCCTGAATAATATCTTTTTTTATCAGAATTCGTTCGGAATGATGCCTTCCTCAAAACCGGCTGTCGACGAATTAATAGCTATTCTTTTAGAAAATCCTTCGCTGAATATTGAAATTCAGGGTCATATCTGCTGTGTTGATGCCGATAGAAGGAACCTGTCCCTAGAAAGAGCCAAGCAAATCAGACGTGTTCTCGAAGGCTACGGAATAGCGCAAAGCAGAGTAAAAGTCAAAGGTTTCGGTGTAAGCCATCCTAAATATCCCATACCGGAAGCTAATGAAGGGGAAGCGCTGGCAAACCGCCGCGTGGAAATTATGATATTGAGTAAGTAGAGGAAGAAGAAGCAAGAGGCAAGAGACAAGAGACAAGAGACAAGAGGCAAGAGACAAGAGACAAGAGACAAGAGACAAGAGACAAGAGACAAGAGAGGGTTAAATAACCTTTCTTTAGATTATTTCTTGCTTCTTGCCTCTTGTTTCTATTTTCGATTCTCTTTCTTCTCGTCTCTTTGCGCTATTTTCTTTTTTCTCCTTATCTTTACGCCACAACAATCTACCTGTCAAAAGGCAGGCACAACAACAAATTACATGAGTTCCGATAACAGTCAACGTTATAACCTTCGAGGAGTTTCGGCTTCCAAAGAAGACGTGCACAATGCGATCAAAAACATCGATAAAGGCTTATTTCCCAAAGCTTTCTGTAAAATAGTTCCGGATCATTTAACCCACGACCATCATTATTGCCTTGTAATGCATGCTGACGGTGCGGGTACAAAATCATCTTTGGCCTATATGTACTGGAAAGAAACCGGCGATATTTCGGTTTGGAAAGGAGTCGCACAGGATGCTTTAATCATGAATATTGACGATTTATTGTGCGTAGGCGCAACAGATAATATCATGCTGTCTTCCACTATCGGAAGAAATAAAAACCTGATTCCGGGTGAAGTGCTTTCCGCAATTATCAACGGAACAGAAGAATTAATTGAAGAATTGAAAAGTTATGGAGTAACGATTCATTCTACCGGCGGTGAAACTGCGGATGTGGGTGATTTAGTGCGTACCATAATCGTAGATTCAACGGTAACCGCAAGAATGAAGCGCGAAGATGTAATTGACAATGCACATATCAAGCCTGGTGACGTAATTATCGGTTTGGCTTCTTTCGGCCAGGCAAATTATGAGAAAGAATACAATGGCGGAATGGGAAGCAATGGCTTAACATCAGCGCGTCATGATGTCTTCGCTAATTATTTAGCCGACAAATATCCGGAAAGTTACGATGCATCCGTTCCAAAAGAATTGGTGTATTCCGGAAATGTAAAACTAACCGATGCTGTTGAAGGCTCGTCTCTGGATGCCGGAAAATTGGTGCTTTCGCCTACGCGTACGTATGCGCCGGTAATTAAAGCGATCCTTGCAAAATATACCGCAGGCTTAATTCACGGAATGGTACATTGCAGCGGTGGTGCTCAAACCAAAATCCTGCATTTCGTAGATAACCTGCACATCATAAAAGATAATATGTTCCCTGTACCGCCTTTGTTCAAACTAATACAGGAGCAATCAAGAACCGACTGGAGGGAAATGTATCAGGTTTTCAACTGCGGACATCGTATGGAATTATATGTTCCTTCCGATATCGCCGAAGATATTATCGAGATTTCCAAATCGTTTGGTGTTGATGCACAAATTATAGGAAGGGTAGAGGCTTCGGAAAAGAAAAGCCTAACTATAGCTTCGGAATACGGAGTGTTTGAATACTAAAAAATCCCTCTTTCGAGGGATTTTTTATTTTTTGATGATTTTCTTATAAGTTACGGTATCATCTTCTGATGTAATACGAATGACATATACTCCGGCATGTTTGATCCATGAAAGATCTAAAAGAGAAGTGTTTTTATCGAAATCAGACTGCCTATTAAGTTTTTCGCCTAAGGCATTATAGATTTCAATCTCCTTGATGGCTACTTCAGAGTCAATACTTACATAATCGGAGAAAGGGTTTGGGTAAATTTTTAAGTTGTCCTTTGTGAAGTTCTCGCTGCTCAGTGTACCCTGATCAATTCGGATCATGCCAAAACCTGTTTCTCTGGTCATAGTCAGAGTATTATTTCGGTTTATTTTTCCGCCCATAAGAATTTTACCATTGCCTTCATCAATGACAAATACCGGCAATGCTTCGTCAGAACCGGAGTAGTATGGAGGAGAAGGGGAAGTGTAAGTGTAGGTGCCATTAACGCTGAAATTTGTATCGGTAACACCACTGAAATTCTTCTTTGTTAGAAAAGCATCT
>NZ_CAMLMK010000015.1 GCF_946481155.1 uncultured Flavobacterium sp. | reverse complement strand
GAGTGCCATACCTACCGATCATCCGCTTGGTGTTGGCATGTTAGGAATGCATGGAAATTATGGCCCCAATTATCTAACAAACGAATGCGATGTTTTGATTGCCGTTGGAATGCGTTTTGATGACAGGGTTACCGGCCGTATCGATAAATATGCGAAACAGGCAAAAATCATTCATCTCGATATAGACCCAGCCGAAATAGATAAAAACATTCAAACGACTGTTCCGGTTTGGGGGGATTGTAAAGAAACGTTGCCCTTGCTTACTCAGTTAATCGAACAAAAATCCCATCCGGAATGGTTCCGGGAATTTGAGATTAAAAAAGAGAAAGAAACCTCGGCACTAATCCAAAAAGAACTAAACCCAACCGAAGGCGGTATTACCATGGGAGAAGTAATGAAAATTCTTAACGAGTTGACCCAAGGTGACGCCGTAATTGTTACTGATGTAGGACAACATCAGATGGTTGCCTGTCGCTATACGAAACAAAATAGCACCCGAAGCAATATTACCAGCGGGGGCTTAGGCACTATGGGGTTTGCGCTTCCGGCGGCTATTGGGGCAAAATTAGGCGCGCCAAACCGCCAGGTAATTGCGATTATGGGCGATGGCGGCGCACAAATGAATCTACAGGAATTGGGAACCATTATGCAGTTTCAGCCAAACGTGAAAATCTTAATTCTTAACAACAGCTTTTTAGGAATGGTACGCCAATGGCAGGAATTGTTCCACGAAAAAAGATATTCTTTTACGGACATACAAAGCCCCAATTTTGTTCAGGTGGCCAACGCGTATGGCATCGATGGAAAGGTCGTCTTCAAAAGAGAAGAGCTGAAAGAAGGTTTAGAGCTTATGCTAAATAATCCGAACTCATTCTTATTAGAAATCGCGGTACTCCATGAAGACAACGTGTTCCCAATGATTCCGCAAGGAAAAGGAATAGCTGAAATAGTATTAAGTAAAGAAGAAATCTAAAATAATCCAAAATGAAACAGGAATATACCTTAAGTATTTATGCTGAAAATCAAGTTGGCTTACTCAACAAAATAGCCATCATGTTCTCCAGAAGAAAGATTAGTTTGGAAAGCTTAAACTTCTCTCCCAGCGAAATGGAAAAAATCAGCCGGTTTACACTTGTGGTAACAGAAACAGAAGAGGTAGTAAAAAACCTCGTCCGGCAAATTGAAAAAATTGTAGATGTGTTCATCGTATTTTATAATACAGCCGAGGAAATTATCTGGCAACAGATGGCACTCTATAAAGTCCCGACTTCCGTTACCATGAAAGAAGTAAAAGTGGAAAGACTACTGCGCGAATATGGCGCACGCGCTGTCGTGATCCGGGAAGATTATACTGTTTTTGAAACTACCGGACAACAGGAAGAAATAGAAAACCTATTAAACAAGCTTGCAGAATATCAACTAATTGAATTTGTAAGGAGTTCTCGAATCGCTATTATAAAATCCAGTGACGGCATTCACAAAAAGATTTTAGAGATGGAGAAAAACAATCCTGTCAATAAACCAATTAACAATGAATTCTTAAATCACAAGAGTATCATTTTTGAAATGTAAAACACAATTAAATAACCTAATAAAAATAAAAAAGAAGAACAATGGCACAAATTAATTTTGGCGGCGTACAGGAAACCGTAATTACAAGAGAAGAATTCCCTTTAGCAAAAGCACAGGAAACACTAAAAAATGACACAATAGCAATTATTGGCTACGGCGTTCAGGGCCCTGGGCAATCCTTAAACTTAAAAGACAATGGTTTTAATGTAATCGTCGGACAACGAAAAGGCGGGAAAAGCTGGGACAAAGCCGTAAACGACGGATGGATCGAAGGGGAAACTTTATTCGACATAGAAGAAGCCTGTCAAAAAGCTACCATCATCCAATATCTATTATCCGATGCAGGGCAAATTGCTTCCTGGCCGCTTATCAAAAAACATTTAACTCCTGGGAAAACATTATATTTTTCTCATGGGTTCGGCATCACTTACCATGAGCAAACCGGCATCATTCCTCCAACAGATATTGACGTAATTCTTGCTGCTCCAAAAGGCTCTGGAACTTCGTTACGTAGATTATTCTTAAAAGGTGAAGGCATTAATTCAAGTATTGCCGTGTATCAGGATGCCACCGGAAAAGCGAAAGAAAAAGTTATTGCTTTAGGAATCGGAATAGGTTCAGGCTATTTGTTTGAAACCGATTTCAAAAAAGAAGTATACTCCGATTTAACAGGGGAACGCGGCAGTTTGATGGGAGCCGTAGCCGGTGTTTTTGAAGCACAGTACAATGTGCTCAGAAAAAATGGCCATTCTCCATCGGAAGCGTTTAACGAAACCGTGGAAGAACTGACACAAAGCTTAATGCCTTTAGTAGCTGAAAATGGTATGGACTGGATGTTTGCCAACACATCGGTGACGGCACAACGAGGCGCTTTAGACTGGAAAGGACAGTTTAGGGATGCCGTAGCGCCCGTATTTGAAAAACTATACGACGAAGTTGCTTCCGGAAGAGAAGCCGCCCGTGTTATTGCTGAAGGCAGTCGCTCGGATTACAGAGAAAAATTGAATTTGGAATTAGCCGAAATAAGAGAATCAGAACTATGGCAAACGGGTGCGGAAGTCCGCAAACTTCGCCCAAGAGGATAATTATATATGAATATATTTAATGAAATACTAATAGCAAAAGAGCAGTTACACGGCGTAGTCAACCCTACGCCGTTAACAGCCAACCTTAATTTATCGGAAGAATATCAAGCTAACCTGCTCTTAAAACGGGAAGATCTGCAAGTGGTACGTTCTTATAAAATCAGAGGAGCCTACAACAAAATTTGTTCGCTTTCCGAAGAAGAACGTGCAAGCGGAATCGTATGCGCAAGTGCCGGAAATCATGCTCAGGGAGTAGCTTATTCCTGTCACTTACTGAAGATAACGGGTAAAATTTATATGCCCAAAACAACGCCAAAACAAAAAATAAAACAAGTGCAGCTTTTCGGCAAATCGTTTGTGGAGATTGTCCTTACCGGAGATACTTTTGATGATGCGTATGCTTCAGCTCTAGCAGATGCGACGCAAAACCATAAGACGTTTGTTCATCCGTTTGACGATATAAAAGTGATTGCTGGTCAGGGTACTGTAGCTTTAGAGATTTTGGAAAGCTGTAAAACACCTGTTGATTTTGTTTTTGTCCCAATTGGCGGCGGCGGTCTGGCTTCCGGACTTTCAACGGTTTTTAAGCATTTGAGTCCGAATACTAAAGTTATAGGTGTCGAACCAATGGGCGCTCCTTCCATGAAAACAGCAATAGCAAGCGGTAAAAACATACCTCTGGAAACGATTGATAAATTTGTAGATGGCGCGGCCGTTAAACAAGTGGGTCATCTTACTTTTGAAATTTGCCGAAAGAATTTAGACGACATCATCCTGGTTCCCGAAGGAAAAGTCTGCACCACCATTTTGCGGCTTTATAACGAAGAAGCTATGGTAGTAGAGCCTGCTGGGGCACTCACCATTGCCGCTTTGGATTTTTATAAAGACAAAATTAAAGGCAAAAATGTGGTGTGCGTAGTGAGCGGCAGCAATAATGATATCGAACGCACCGAGGAAATCAAAGAACGTTCCTTACTATATGAAGGGCTAAAGCACTATTTTATGATTCAGTTTCCGCAACGTCCGGGAGCTTTGAAGGAGTTTGTCAATGAAATCCTGGGCACTGAGGATGATATTACTTATTTTCAGTTCGCCCAGAAAAATAATCGTGAAACAGGTCCCGTGATCGTAGGGCTTGAGCTAAAAAATCCTTTGGATATTGAATCCATTAAAACGCGAATGACAAGGAATCATTTTCAGTTTCGCTATCTCAACGACAAAGAGGATTTGTTTGCGCAATTGATTGGATAAAACGATTGGTCACATCTCGAATAAACCTTATTTTTGCAGTAAGATTTTATACAAGGCTATGGCAACTTTAAAAGATATTTCAAATTTTGACGACGTAAAGCAAATGGTCGATTCCTTTTACGAAAAGGTCCAAAAGGATGATTTCATCGGACCCATTTTCAATGAAAGGATACAGGATCGTTGGGCAGTGCATCTGGAAAAGATGTATGGTTTCTGGCAGACTGTTTTGCTTGATGTTCGTGCTTATTCCGGAAGTCCGTTTCCGCCACATGCAAATCTTCCGATAAACAAAGAACATTTCGACCGCTGGATGCAGATTTTCACGCAAAACATCGATGAGCAATTTGCAGGACCCATAGCCGATGAAGCCAAATGGCGTGCCGAAAAAATGGCTGAGATGTTCAACTATAAAATCGAGTATTTCCGAAACGCCAATCAGAAGCCATTAACGTAGAAATTTTGCTTTATTTATTTTGATTATTTCGCAAAAAGTTTACATTTGAGAAATAATCAACATATTGATAATCATGGCAAAAAACTACTTTAAGCTTATTCTGACAATAGCATCAGGGACATTGCTTTTTTCCTGCAGCTCCACCAATTTAATGACCTTGAGCGTTACTGAACCGGCTCCGATTTATTTGCCGGCCAAAGGAAAATCGGTTGGCATTATTAACCGTAGCCTGCCTTCAAAACAAAATGAAGCAATTGACGCAATCGATAAAATCTTATCTGCCGAAGGAAAAGACCTGGACAAAGACGGCGCGACTGAATCGGTTTTAGGATTGCAGAACGAACTGACTAAAAACAACGGGTTTTCCGCAGTAAAACTTATTGAAGATGCTGACGTAAAAACTGTAGGCATGGGCATTTTCCCTTCTACGCTTCCTTGGGAAACCATAGATAAAATCTCGAAGCAAAATCAATTGGATTACCTTTTTGAATTGTCCTTTTACGATACCGATACTAAAATCAATTACAAAACCGCGACCGTGGAAAAAGCGAATGTGGTTGGAATAAAGATTCCGATAGTGGAACATCAGGCGACCGTATCCACTCTTATCAAAAACGGATGGCGTATTTACGATGTGAAAAACAAGGAAATTATCGATGAAATAGCTTCCAATAATGAAGTAACTTCCACCGGAAGAGGCATTAATCCGATGAAAGCTGTAGAAGCTATTATGGGCAGAAAGCAGAATGTCTTACAATTAAGCAATCATCTGGGTGCCGATTATGCTTTAAAAACCCTTCCATATAAAATCAGGGTTTCCCGCGATTACTATGTAAAAGGAACACCAAATTTTGAAATCGGAAAACGAAGAGCGCAAACCGGAAATTGGGATGGTGCCGCCGAATTATGGTCAAAAGAAGTCACCAATTCGGATCCGAAAATTGCCGGAAGAGCTTGTTACAACATGGCCATCATCAATGAAATCAATGGAAATCTGGAAGTTGCCGTGGATTGGGCTTCAAAATCTTATAGCGATTACGGAGATAAATTAGCATTAAAATACCTTAACCTGCTGAAAAACAGAATTTCCAAAAAACAGCAGCTGGAATCACAGGTGCAATAGGATCCGTAAATAAAATGTATTGGGCTGAGAATGCTAAAATCGTTGTAATCTCATGAAACATTTCATAACTTTACGACCAAATACAACAGGACTATCATGAATACAGCATACGAGACCAATCCGTTAATCGAAAGATTGCCTAAGCACCTTAAGCAGTTCATCAAACCGCAGGATTATAACGACTACACCCCTATCAATCAGGCAGTGTGGCGTTATGTGATGCGCAAAAATGTAGACTATTTAGGAAAGGTGGCACACAGCTCCTACCTGGATGGATTGCGTCAGACCGGAATCGATATCGAAAGCATTCCGAACATGTATGGCATGAACCGAATTTTAAAAGAAATTGGTTGGGCAGCGGTAGCCGTTGACGGGTTTATTCCGCCGAATGCTTTCATGGAATTCCAGGCATATAATGTATTGGTGATTGCATCCGACATCCGTCAGTTAGAACATATTGAATATACGCCAGCACCGGATATCATCCACGAAGGTGCCGGCCACGCTCCTATTATTGCCAATCCGGAATATGCAGAATACCTGCGCCGTTTTGGTGAAATCGGATGTAAAGCCATTTCGTCTTCTCACGATTATGAAATGTATGAAGCCATTCGTTTGCTATCCATCTTAAAAGAAGCAGAAGATACGCCACAAGCAGAAATCGATGCAGCTGAAAAACATGTGGATGATTTACAGAACAATATGGGTGAAATGTCGGAAATGGCACAAATCCGTAACCTGCATTGGTGGACAGTGGAATACGGCTTAATCGGAACGGTGGAAAATCCAAAAATCTACGGCGCCGGATTATTGTCTTCCATCGGAGAGAGTGCCTGGTGCATGACTGACAATGTTAAGAAGATTCCTTATGATATTTCAGCGGCCAACCAAAGTTTTGACATTACAAAACCTCAGCCGCAACTATACGTAACACAAGATTTCGCGCATTTAAGCCAGGTCCTGGAAGAGTTCGCCAATAAAATGGCATTGCGCACGGGTGGATTATCCGGAATTCAAAAACTGATTCATTCAAAAGCCTTAGGTACTATAGAACTAAGCACCGGAATCCAGATTTCAGGTGTTTTCACTAACGTAATTGAACACGAAGGCAAACCGGTTTATATCCAAACCACCGGCAAAACAGCTTTATCATACAGAGAAAAAGAATTGGTAGGCCACGGAACCGATTATCATTCGGAAGGATTTGGTTCGCCTGTCGGGAAACTGAAAGGCATTAATCTTTCTATTGAAGATATGGGTCCGCGTGACTTACGTGCCTATGACATTTACGAAGGCGAACAGGTTACCCTTGAATTTGAAGGCGATATCAAAGTTAGCGGAGAAATCATCACTGGTTCAAGAAACCTTCGTGGGGAAATCATCCTAATTAGTTTCAAAAATTGTACTGTAACGCATAAAGACACTGTATTATTCCAGCCGGAATGGGGCAAGTACGATATGGCGGTAGGCAAAAAAGTGATTTCCGCTTTTTCCGGCCCGGCCGATGTGAACAGCTTCGACCTGATTACGCATGTTCCTTCTTCAAAAACAATTAAGGCAAAAAAAACACCGGAACGCGAAGAATTAGAAGGCTTATACCTCAACGTTCGCAATATGCGTGAAGGAAAAGTGTCTGAAATGACTCTCGAAGCTACTTTTGAAAAACTGAAACAAAACCATCCGAAAGACTGGTTATTGTCGGTTGAGATTGTAGAATTGGCGCATAAAGACAATAATAACACTTTAGAGGAAAAAGTAGTTTCGCATTTGGAAGCACTAAAAGTTTCCCGTCCTGAAATCGCACATTTAATCACCAACGGGCTGGAACTTATATTCGACAAGGCAACAGCGTAACATTTGTTACCAGGTGTCGAAGACGAACGCTTTATCTTTGCAAAAAACACATTATGGGATTTTTAGACCTACTTGGATTTGGCACAAAAGCTGAAAAAATTCAGCAGTTTGTATCCAAAAACGCAGTTATTATTGATGTAAGAAGCCCGGAAGAATTTGCATCGGGCCATATACTGAATTCGAAAAACATTCCGTTACCTACATTATCTTCAAGAATGGAGGAAATTAAAAAACTAAACAAACCCGTTATTGCCTGTTGCCGTTCCGGAATGCGAAGTGCCAATGCAACTTCCTTTCTGCTTCAAAACGGAATAGAAGCAGTTAACGGTGGCGGCTGGGAAAGCCTGCAAAACAAATTATAATGAAAGATTTCGACAGAAAAAATCACTGGGAAAACATCTACGGCACTAAATCCCTGAAAGACGTGAGCTGGTACCAACCCGTACCGGAGACTTCTTTGGAGTTTATTCAGGCCAAGGCACAAAAAGACGATGCTATTATCGATATTGGTGGTGGTGACAGCTTTTTAGCCGACCATTTATTGGAATTGGGTTATACCAATATTTCCGTTCTTGATATTTCAGAAAAGGCTATTGAAAGAGCCAAAGCCCGTTTGGGTGAAAACGCGAAAAAAGTGAAATGGATCGTAAGCGACATTACGCATTTTGTTCCCACGGAAAAATATAACGTTTGGCATGACCGTGCTGTTTTTCACTTTCTAACAACACCGGAAGATATTGAAAAATATACCGAAAACGCAGCGTTAGCCATGAAAGACAACGGCAAAATGATTATTGGAACATTCTCCGAATCCGGGCCGAACAAGTGCAGCGGTATTGAAATAAAACAATACTCCGCCAATTTGCTTCAGGAAACATTTAAAGAGAATTTCAACAGCATTGAATGTCACTTTGAAAATCATACAACACCTTTTGACACGATTCAGAATTTTGTCTTTTGCAGCTTTGAGAAAAAATAAAAAAATCCCGCTTAAAAAAAGCGGGATTTTTTTTATGGCAGTAACTTCTGTTCCATCTGGTTTTCGCTTTCGATGATCTGGCTTTTGTATTGCAGTTTCCAGCCCATCGAATTGGTTAAGATTAGGACTTTCGCTAATTCGCTCACTAATCGGTTCTGCGCGTTGGATTTTAAGGATGACTTTTCGATTTTCTTAGCCAAATCCGCTTTTACTCTTTTGTTGATTTTGTTGAAATCTTCTCCGCTGAAAGGATCCATTCGGCTTTGCTCTACATCGTAGAATTGGATGTCCGGACTGATTTTAATTTCTTCCTTCGGTATGCTGACAATAGTTATGGTTTTGCTTTTCTCGTCGATATCGTATTCCACCTGACGCAAATCGTAAGCAACGGTAACATCGGCATTAATGATGATGAGTGCCTTTTTCTCTATCGAAATAAGGTTCATCAGGTAGTTTTGCTGGTCTTTGTAGGTCATCACCTGGGCGAAATGGCCTTCGGTAACGATAAGCTTGCCAACGCTTTGAATTTTCTCCTGAATTAGAGCGGTGTTGTATTCGGTAGTTGTAGTTGACTTTTCAGAAGTAAAATACTTGTATGCAAAAACGCCCAGCACTAAAAAAACAATAAGATATAGCAGTTTTCCGGACCGGCCGATCGCCTGGACCAGAGGAATGAGCATGTTTTTAATTGCGGTTTCTGTAGTGGAACGTCTGCGGGTTGTCATATTGCTGCTTTTATGATACTAAGATAGCAAAAAGTTATGTCCAATTGCTTTCATTGGTTTTCTGAACCGCTTCTATTTTTGAAAATTGATATGCGGAAGTTGCTTTTTGATTGCGCCCATCTTCATTTCCAGGTTCTTTAGGAATTTCTGATGGGATTCCGAATCCGGATTAAAAGGTCGGTGTTGCAATGCTTTTTGGATCGCATCGATTTCTTTCATTGTCGAATGAGCAGCTTCTGAAATATTGGTTTCTGAAAATCGTTCCCAAATATAATCGATCGCTACTGCATTGGGATGCAGCATATCTTCGGCGTAAAAACGATAATCGCGCAATTCGTCCATCATGATTTCATAGGAAGGAAAATAGTCGAAAGCCGAAAGTCTAAAGTCGGAAAGTTGCAGGGTTTTGTGTAAGGCAGTAATCAGATGTGACTTACTTAATTGGTTTTCCGTGAAACCATCTTTGATATGGCGGACGGGCGATACTGTGAAAATGAATTTCACTTTTGGATTTACAGCTGTAATCAGTGAAATACTGCTTTCCAGGCTTTGTTGAATAGTTTCAACCGACAACAATTCTTTCGTAAACTCCTTTTGCGGGACTTTGTGGCAGTTGGCTACAATAGCATTGCTTTTGCAATTTCTGTACACCCAAGCGGTTCCTAAGGTTATTGTGATGTGGGTTACTTCGGTTAGTTGCTTTCGGGTTGTTTCGGCGATTTGATTTAGGTTTTTCAGAAAAATTTCTTTATCCGGTGCACTCAATTCGGAATGAACGTCAAAGCAATGGTATAAATCGTTGTGGAAGAAAATGTCGTTTTCCGTGAATTGCTCTTCAGCAATGGCTTTTCGGATCACTTTCTCAATGGAAACCGGATTGAAGATGATGCCGAACGGATTGACCGTATTCTGAAACTTGAAATAATCGAACTTGTCGCCTATGTTTTCCGCGAAGCAGGAGCCCAGCGAAACTATTTTGGAAGTATAGCTGATTGGGGACTGTGAATTGGCGATAGGAACTTTGGTCGAGAACTGCATTTCTAATTTTAATTTTATCAAAAATACAAAATAATAATTTGACCTTTTTAACCCTTTCACCAGACTTATTATTCCCTATTTTTGCACAACTATCAAACCTATCTAACAAATAGGATGTCTAATAATACAGCAATGAAACTACTATACAGTTATTTAAAAAAACATAAAACCTTGTTATTCCTGGCCTTACTCATGGCTGCCATAAACATTTGTTTTAGCTTAAGCGACTCAATTATTACCGGTAAATTAATGCAGGATTGTGGTGTGGGCATCGCCAAATACAAAGGACAGGAGCTTAATTTTATCAAAGCAGTAGCGTTTTGGCTGGGGCTTTCACTTGGAGCTGCCATGATTTCACGTATTACCAAAAATTTTCAGGATTATTTTACCAACATAGTGATTCAGCGAACTGGTGCAGAAATGTATACCGACGGAATTAAAAAATCATTAGACTTACCTTATGAAAATTTTGAAGATCAACGAAGCGGCGAAACATTGAATAAACTGCAAAAAGTTCGTTCCGATTCAGAAAAATTGATTACGCTTTCCATATCGTTAGTCTTTCAAACCATCATCGGATTTATTTTCGTAATTGCTTATATTTCGCGAATTGATTACCGACTTGGATTTGTTTTCGTTTTGACGGCTCCTATCATTGCCTACATAAGTTCTTTTTTAGGAAAAAAAATTAAAGCGGTCTCCAGAAAAATAGTACAACAAACCAATTCTTTAGCCGGTTCAACTACCGAAAGTTTACGCAATATTGAATTGGTAAAAAGTTTGGGACTGACAAAACAAGAAGAAGGACGATTAAATTCCAATACCCTTAAAATATTACAACTGGAATTAGAAAAAGTCCGTTTTATCCGAAGCTTGAGTTTTATACAGGGAACCACCGTTCATTTTATGCGCACCTGCGTAATTTTCACCTTGTATTATTTCTTATTCGGTGATAAAATAGTAGTGGGGGATTTGCTGACTATGGTGTTTTTTACCTTTTTTATTTTTAATCCGTTACAGGAATTAAGTGCTTTTATCATAGCCAAAAATGAGACTAAAGTCTCCATGGAAAATTTTGAGAATCTGCTGAATGCCACTTCTGAACATCGTCCGGCAAATCCCAAAGACATAGGAACAATTCAATCTTTAACTTTTTCAAACGTTAGCTTTAAACACAAGACAGCTAAACAACCTGCCGTGGAAAATATTAATTTTAATATCAAACAAGGAGAAACTATTGCTTTCGTAGGTCCTTCAGGTGCAGGAAAAACAACTTTGGTAAAACTATTGGTCGGATTATACCCTCCGGTCAAGGGGCATGTTTTGTATAACGGTGTAGATTCTAAATCTATTGACATTTTAGAATTACGACAGCAATTAGGATTTGTAACCCAGGATGCACAGTTGTTCTCGGGAACCATTAAAGAAAATTTATTATTTGTAAAACCCGATGCCACTGATCAGGAAGTATTGGATGCGTTACACAAAGCCAGTTGCGAAAAGTTATTACATCGTGCTGAAAATGGCTTAAACACTACTATTGGCGAAGGCGGAATAAAAGTATCAGGAGGCGAAAAACAACGCTTATCGATTGCCCGGGCCTTATTACGCCATCCTAATCTATTGATTTTTGACGAAGCGACTTCAGCATTAGATTCTATTACCGAAGAAGAAATTACAAACACTATTCGGAATATTTCGGATCAGGACAGAATTACGATTCTTATTGCGCACCGATTATCTACGATTATGCACGCCGACAAGATTTTTGTATTGGAACAGGGAAAAATCATCGAACAAGGAAAACATGAAGATTTACTTGCTGAAAAAGGCTTATATTATGCTATGTGGAGACAACAGATTGGAGAGCGAAAAAGTGCTGCTGCAGTATAAAAAAAAGCCCAAAACCGAGGTGATTTTGGCTTTGTGGTATATTGAAATACAAATTATTCTGATTACTCTTATTAATAATACTCATAGCGAAAGCTGAACGGGCCGGGCGAATCAGCGGTACTAATGGCCGAAACAGGATAATTTTCCGCATTGTAAAAAATGTCAAACTCTACCTGAGAAGCTGCTGACTCCCCAGAAAAATGGGAAGTGATTTTCTTCATGTTTTTAGCAATTCCGTACCAGCCATTGCTCTCATAGCGGCATAATTTAATCTTATCCATCCCGATTATGTTTTTCATCGGATTATTGCCCTGGTCATATTCAAATTCATAGCTGTCAACATTTGCCCCTGAATGATAATCATACTGTACAATCTCTCCGTTTTCAAGATAAAACATATCTGAGTCGGCATAAGTGGTCTGGGAATTTAAGTCTCCGTGAAAACGCTGTACCTCCACAGTCCCGTTTCCATTATAGATAAAAACATTTTTAAGTCCGGTATTGTTTTCAATATTCAACGCGATCTCCTGGAGCAACCGCCCGTTTTCATCGTATGTGAATTTCTTTTGAGCTATAATTTGATCTGTTTCATTATAGGTCCTGATTGCGGTAATCAGCTCATCGGTATAATAATACTTATCATATCCTTTTATTGAGGTCATGCCGGTAGCCGTTATTTCCAAATCATAAGCCACTACAGCGAGCTTTCTTCCTTCGTAATAAAAATTATATTCGGAATGATTTGCCATAACATCACATTCGATTTTTCTAAGTAATGCGGGACCGGTTTTGGTGTTGTCTTCACTTTCGGAAGCGCAGGCACCAAACACAAGACAGAAGACCAATCCGATTTTTATTAAAGTAGTTACTTTTCCCATACAGCCATGACAATTAAACATTCGAAATACCAGCGCAATTCACTGAATAACAGTCAAATATAAAAAACACAAGCACAAAGATGAAAAGGTGTCGGCGTTCTACCGATATATCGGTTATAGTGCTGATTATGACTCAGGAATTGCCTATTAAAGCAAAAAAAGAAGCCCGAAATCGATGTGATTTTGGGCTTCAATATCTTCTGAAATTTATTTTACTTCACGTATTCCACTGCTTTCTCCAAAGCTTCAGCGATTCCGCCAACATTTTTTCCTCCGGCTGTTGCGAAGAACGGTTGTCCACCTCCGCCTCCTTGGATGTACTTTCCTAATTCGCGAACCACAGTTCCGGCGTTGAATCCCTTTTCTGCGACTAGTTCTTTTGAAATATAACAGGTTAGCATTGGCTTTCCTTCTTCAGCTGTAGCCAATAATAAGAAAAGGTTGGTTTCGTTGTTTCCTAATTCGTAAGCTAGGTCTTTTGCTCCTTCCGGATTCAAATCCACTTGCTTTGAAAGGAATTTTACACCATTGATTTCCTGAACTTCCGAAGCTAATTCGCCTTTCAGGTTTTTTGCTTTTTCTTTTAATAAAGCCTCAAGTTGTTTTTTCAGTTTTGCGTTTTCATCCTGTAAAGAAACAACCGCTTTGATTGTATCCTGAGGGTTTTTCAACGCTTCCTTAATTTCTTTCAGCGCATTTTCCTGAGAAGCAAAGAAGGTTTTCACTGCGTCATTGGTTATCGCTTCAATACGACGGATTCCGGCCGCAACCGCTCCTTCGCTTGTGATTTTGAAGTGCCAGATTTCCGCGGTATTCTTCACGTGGATTCCTCCGCACAATTCCATGCTCTGGCCGAATTTAATCGCACGCACATTATCACCATACTTTTCTCCGAACAATGCCATCGCACCTTCTTCGATTGCCTGAGCGAAAGGAATACTTCTTCTCTCGATTAAAGGCAATTGTTCCTGGATTCTTGCATTTACGAAATCTTCCACCTGCTTTAATTCCTCTTCGGTAACTTTTGCGAAATGCGAGAAGTCGAATCGAAGATAATTTGGCGCCACTAACGATCCTTTTTGCTCCACATGCGTACCTAAAACCGAGCGTAAAGCCTGGTGCAATAAGTGTGTTGCCGAGTGATTGCTCGCGGTATGGTTTCTTAAATCGGTGTTGACTTTTGCCATGAAAGCTCCGTTTACGTTTTCCGGTAAGCTTTTCGCGAAATGTAAAATCAGGTTATTTTCTTTTTTCGTATCAACGATTTCGATGGTTTCGTTTGCCGAAACTAAGGTTCCTTTATCCCCTACCTGACCTCCGCCTTCCGGATAGAATGGCGTGTTGTCTAATACGATTTGGTATAATTTACCGTCTTTTTTAGAATCTACTTTTCTGAAACGGGTGATTTTTACTTCGTTTTCGGTTTGGTCGTAGCCTACGAAAGTTTCAACATTTCCAGGAACCAAAATAGTCCAGTCTTCCGTGGAAACTTCTGAAGCGGCGCGGGAACGTGTTTTCTGCTCCAGCATCGCTGCATCGAAACCTTTTTCGTCAAGATTATAACCTCTTTCTCTTAAAATCAAGGCCGTTAAGTCGATTGGGAATCCGAAGGTATCGTATAATTCAAATGCTTTTGCTCCTGAAACTTCGTTGCCTTTTGTTTCCGAAACCACATTCTCTAATAATTGTAATCCTTGGTCTAACGTTCTTAAGAAAGACGCTTCCTCTTCTTTGATTACATTCGTCACCAAACCTTGCTGTGCTTTTATTTCCGGGAAGAATGCACCCATCTGGTCACTCAAGACGGCCACCAATTCATTGATGAACGGTTCTTTTTTATTTAAGAAGGTAAACCCGTAACGAATCGCGCGACGCAGAATACGACGGATTACATAACCCGCTCCGTTATTCGACGGCAGCTGCCCATCGGCAATAGCAAAAGCTACTGCACGAACGTGATCCACGATTACGCGAATGGCAATATTTATTTTTTCTTCGGCTTCGGTTGCGTTTTTTGCAACATATTTTGTGCCCGTGATTTCTTCTACTTTTTGGATAAGCGGCGTGAAAACATCCGTATCGTAATTCGACTGAACACCTTGCAGGGCCATACACAAACGCTCGAAGCCCATTCCTGTATCTACGTGCTGTGCAGGAAGTTTTTCCAGAGAACCATCCGCTTTACGGTTGAATTCCATGAAAACGTTATTCCAGATTTCCACTACTTGCGGGTGATCGTTGTTTACTAAGCTTTTTCCTGAAACTTTAGCTTTTTCTTCTTCGCTTCTTAAATCGACATGGATTTCGGAACAGGGTCCGCATGGTCCCTGATCGCCCATTTCCCAGAAGTTGTCTTTCTTGTTTCCAAGAATGATACGGTCTTCATCGATTAAGGTTTTCCAGATGTCCCAGGCTTCCTGATCGAAGGGAACGTTATCTTCCTTGCTTCCTTCAAAAACGGAAACGTATAAGTTCTCTTTTGGGATTTTGTAGACTTCCGTCAGCAATTCCCAAGCCCAGTTGATGGCTTCTTTTTTGAAATAATCACCAAACGACCAGTTCCCTAACATTTCGAACATGGTGTGGTGGTAGGTATCAAATCCTACATCCTCCAGGTCGTTGTGCTTTCCGGAAACACGAAGGCATTTTTGTGTATCGGCGATTCGGGCGTTTTTTGGGGTTCCGTTTCCAAGGAAAAACTCTTTGAACTGAGCCATCCCGGAATTGTTGAACATCAAAGTGGGATCATCTTTTAAAACGATTGGCGCCGAAGGAACGATAAGATGTCCTTTGCTTTCAAAAAAATCCAGAAACTGTTTTCTGATGTCTTGTGATTTCATTCTATGTTAGTTTAAAGTCGAAAGTTTCAAAGTCCAAGGTCGAAAGTTGAAAGTTTCGAAATCTATTTTCTATTCTCTATTTTCTATAATCTTTACTTTTCAAAAATTCAAATGGCTGCTCCCCTAGCCCTGATGGGAGAGGAAATCCCGGCATTGAGAGATTGTCGCGCAAGCTCTCAATGCCGGATTGGGAACGGACAGCAGGAACAAGGACCCCAAACTTGCCAAATGTTTCGCTCCAAAAAATTGTTTTCGTGAAACATTTCTTAAATTTGTTCGTATAACCCCTACAGGCGGTTAGCCAACACCATTTTATAAGCTGCAAAAATAGTATATTTTAGAACATGTCGAAGGTAAAATATGTTTACGACCCTGAAAAATTAGCCTATCGGAAAATCAAACCGAAGAAAGGGCGAAAGTTCGGCTATTTTGCTTTGTTTCTGGTGGCTTCAGCGCTTTTTGGTTTCCTGTGTTTTGTAGCGCTTTTGAATACTACGTACTTCGAAACGCCTAAGGACCGAATTCAAGCAAGGGAAATTGAGAACATGAAAATCAACTATGAGATTCTGAATAAAAAAATCGATCAGCTCAATGAAACCATGAGTGATCTGGAAGATCGTGACAATAATGTCTATCGGGCCTATTTCAACAGTGCGCCGGTGGATGAGGCAAAACGAAAAGGCGCCGAAGAAAATATTAACCGATACAAAAAGCTGGAAGGCTTTAATAATTCGGATTTGGTAATCAGCACGAGCAAGCGTTTGGATGTCATCTCGAACCAGTTGGCTTTTCAGTCGAAATCGTTGGATGAAATTATAAAACTCGCCAAAGGAAAAGAAAAGCTGCTTGCGGCAATCCCCGCGATTCAGCCGGTAAAGAATGAAGAGTTGCGCCAGATGGCTTCCGGTTTCGGCTACCGAAGTGATCCGTTTACCAAGGTACGTAAGTTTCATAAAGGAATGGATTTCACGGCACGAACCGGGACTCCGATTTATGCTACCGGTGATGGCGTAGTGGAAAAAGCGGATGCCTCGCTTTCCGGGTATGGGAACCATATTGAAATACGACACGGTTTTGGTTATAAAACATTGTATGCTCATTTAAGCAAATACAAGGCAAGACCGGGACAACGCGTCAAACGTGGGGATGTAATCGGCTATGTGGGCAGTACCGGACGAAGTGAAGCACCACACTTACATTATGAAGTATATCAAAATGGAAAAGTGGTGAACCCGCTGAATTTTTATTACGGCTCGATTTCAGCCAAAGAATATGTTTTGATTTCACAAATTGCTAACCAGGAGAATCAATCGCTGGATTAATTTTTGGTTAAAATACGGATTATAGAAAATAGAGAACAGAAAATAGAACGTTGACTTTGGACCTTCGACTTTCAACTTTGGACTAACAAATATGCATTTAGACTTACCTGAAAAAAGATATTACAGCATTGGCGAATTGGCCAAAGCTTTTGATGTAAACACCTCGCTGATCCGTTTCTGGGATAAAGAATTCGACATTCTGAAACCAAAGAAAAATGCGAAGGGCAACCGAATGTTCACTCCTGAGGATGTAAAAAACCTTCAGTTGATTTACCATTTGGTAAAAGAAAGAGGTTTTACCCTTGATGGTGCAAGAGTACATCTGAAAGAAGGCCAGAAAAAAACGCTGGATAAGTTTGAGATCATCCGTAAATTAGAGACGATAAAAACGCAACTGACAAATATTAAAAACGAATTGTAAGTAACAATTTGCAAAACAAACGACTAATTAAATACAAAAAATAATTTTAAAACTAGACACACATGAGAAAGTATGCACCTATTTTGGTAATTATTGCACTAGTAGCAATTCTTGGGTTTTGGTACGTAGGAATTAAAAACGGAGCAATTCGTGAAAACCAGGCGGTAGGAAAAGAATGGGGTAACGTTGAAACGGCTTACCAAAGAAGAAATGACCTTATCGGCAACTTAGTAAAAACTGTTAAAGGCGCGGCTGATTTCGAAAAAGGAACATTAACTGCAGTTATCGAAGCGCGTGCAAAAGCGACTCAGGTAACTATTGACCCTGCAAATGTAACTCCGGAGCAATTAGCACAGTTCAATCAGGCGCAAGGTGGTGTTTCATCAGCGCTATCGAGATTATTGGTAACTGTGGAAAGATATCCTGAGCTGAAAGCTAATGCTAACTTCTTAAAATTACAGGATGAATTGGCAAGCACGGAAAATCAGATCTTAACTGCGAGAACGCGTTTTAACGAATCCGTTCAAAGCTATAACAACTACATTTTGAAGTTCCCTAACAGCATGTTTTTAGGAAGCTATAAAGAAAAACCATACTTCGATGCGGTTACAGGTGCTGAAAAACCGGTTGACGTGGAGTTTGATTTTGATAACAAAGAAGAAAGCAAATAATGTCTTTAACTGAAGAATTTCTAAGCCCGGAAGATGAAAGAGAAATCGTTCACGTGATTTCTCTGGCGGAAAAAAATACTTCCGGTGAGATTAGAGTACATATTGAAGCTCATACTGAAAAACCTCCGCTCGAAAGGGCTAAGGAGGTTTTTCATGCTTTAGGCATGGATGCTACAGCGGCACGGAACGGTGTTTTGTTCTATGTGGGTGTGCAGGACCATTCGTTTGCGATCCTTGGAGACAAAGGCATCGACGAAGTTGTGGAAGACGATTTTTGGGATTGTACTAAAGATTTGGTCATAGGTCATTTCAAAAACAAAAAATTCAAAGAAGGATTGACCGAAGGTATCCTGAGAGCAGGCGACCGATTGAAGAAATACTTCCCTTATCAGTCTGATGACGCCGATGAATTATCTAACGAAATATCCCGGGGATAAATGACAAATTTCATCTTAAAAACGATAAAATTCTCTCTTGCCGTAACATTTTTGTTACTGCATCAGCTAGGATTTGCCCAATACGATATTCCTGAAAAACCGAGTTTCCAGACAAGCGTTTATGACAATGCCAATCTATTGAATGGTGCAGAGAAAAAACAGCTGGAAGAAAAGCTTATTCGTTATTCGGATTCTACTACAACACAAATTGTTGTAATCACCATCGACGATTTAAAGGGTGAAGACATTGGCGTACTCGCAACAAATTGGGGTCACAAATGGGGAATCGGACAGGAAAAAGAAGATAACGGTATTATTATTTTAGTCGCTAAAAACGACAGAAAAATAAGCATCCGGCCAGGTTATGGTGTTGAAGACCGACTTACGGCAGGCACTTGTGGTGAAATCATCAGAAATGTAATCACTCCAGAATTTAAAGCCGGTAATTATTACAGTGGTTTAGATAAGGGAGCCGACACTATAGTTGAAGCTCTAAAAGGAAAATACAAAGGCGAGCGAAAAAGCAATAAATCGGAAGGCGCGGGAAAAATCATTTTCTTCGTCATTCTATTCATCATTCTGATTGCCATTATTTCCAGAAAAAATCGTGGCGGTGGAAGCGGCGGAAGATCCTCCGGACTTGACTTAGGTGATATTATCATCTTAAGCAGCTTGGGTCGTGGTGGCTTTGGCGGCGGAAGTTCCGGCGGTGGTGGATTTGGTGGCGGCGGCTTCGGTGGAGGTTTTGGCGGCGGAGGTTTCTCTGGTGGTGGAGCTAGTGGCGGCTGGTAAATCAGGTAACCGTTTACAGATTTCAGTAAACAGATAAAATAAAAAGAGATTGCTTTTGCAGTCTCTTTTTATTTTCGACAGTTCCTGCTTAATAAAACTGATTATCAATACATTAACGCAAAAATCCAACTATTCAGCGTAACTTTATAAGAAATTAAGGTCATGAAAAATTACGCTATTAAACTTGTGTGGCTTACCACCATTTATGTTTTTGTTTTTGCGGGTTTATGTCAGACTAATGCTGCGCTGCCATTAATCAGCAGTTTGTTCGTGCTTGGAAGTTTTCTCATCCCCTACATGGTGTACACAGTATTGCGCGATAACTACAAAACTTCAAAAACTTTTAAAGATTGGTATAACGATTATCCCGTAAAAACGTTAGAAAAAGAAGAAACAGCTGTTGAGTGATAGAACTTGACTAAAAAAACAAAAGAGATTGCTTTCGCAATCTCTTTTACTTAAAACATATGTCGTCCCCGGGAAGGTTTTTCTTTTCCGGCAAATTTCTCAATTTTGTAGGTCAGTGAAAACATCATGTAACGCTGCAAAACCGTATTCTGCTCATCGCGGATGGTTGTTGCTGAGATGGTTCGGGTCGCGCTCTGATTCTGATTCAAAACATCATACACTTTCACCTTAGCCGTAAACTTCTTGTTGTAAAAACTGTAGGCTAAACTTGTATTCCATAAATAGAAATCTTTCTTAAACCCATCAGCGATATTTGAGTTATACGTATATCCGAAATCGTTTCCGAAAACCCAGTTCTTGGGCCAGTAGTTAGTAACCTGCAGATTGAAGCGGTGCAGGACATTATTAGCAGAACTCACCGAATAATTTGTGTATTCTGTTTCGCTATAGGTAAAATTGTAAGAAGGGCTTATTGTCAGCAATTCTCCATAATCATAATTAAAATTCACACGTGGCGTTAGTCTTATAGATTTTGCAACAAACAATTCATCATTGGCAAACCCTTTTGAGCGGTTTAGATTACCATTCATTCCTATGCCGAACCTGAATTTATGAGCCTCTTTCTTAAAGGTTTTACCCCAATTCCCTCCAAACCAGGACGAATAGGTGTCGGCAACATTTTCATAAGTGGTAGTACGCTTTCTGTTCTCGTCATATGTTGTGGAGGATACTATCTGACTGTCAAAGTAATCCCCACCGCCATAAAAACTATAGCCCGAACGAGTGGCGTAATCATAATTATTAAAATTGAAATAAACATTATGCCGCTTATTAAGATCCAGATCCGGATTTCCTTTGTACGTATTTAAAGGATTGGCCACATCTTCAAAAGGCAAGACCTGGTCCGCTGACGGAAAATCAACTTCATAACTGTAATTGACCCAGATTCCCTTTGATTTTCCTAATTTGTAATTAAGATTAAAATCTGCAAATGGCAATGCGTACTGCTTGTTTAAGTCGGTACTGCTGCCCAGGTAAAATGAATGGTTATTGAATTCGGAAACTGCCGTACCTGCTGAAAGGCTGAAGTTGAAATTTTTCTTATCCATTGCAAAACCTGCTTTTGGCTTCACTGTTTTGAGATAAGAGGTAAGGTAATTGGTAAGGCTGCTGTTTTCGATTGAATAGGACTGGGAAACAGCATCATAATCAAACGCTTTCCTGTCATCTGAAGATTTGCTGTGATTATAGTTTAAACCGATGCTGATTTTAAGTGAATCCTTTAAAGGCTCGGTATAATCAAGCTCGAAGGAATAATTGTCTTTTATATTCCTATTTTCTTTTACCTGGTCCCGAATATCATCCGGATCGGTTCCCTGATGGAAAATAGTAGCCGATTTAGTATAACTGACAATGGCATCTTTACTGTTCTCGTTTTCAAAAGAAGCGCTTACGTAACGCCCTTTTCTGCGCAGTGACTTATTAAAATAGACCGCGTTTTTGAAGTTTGTCCCATCACTGTCATTGAATAGCTCTGAAGTACTTTCGTTTAGCAACATATTGTTTTCATCTGCAGAGGACTGAAAAGCTTTTTCCCTGTCTTCTCCGATGGATTTTGTGAATTTAGGCGATACGACAATAGAGGTGGTTGAATCAATATTATACTCAAATTCCATGTTCACATTATGTCCGAAACGATCCGACTTAGATTCCGAAGCAGATTCCGTTGTGAAGTTGCCGGAGGGCAGAAAACTGATTTGTTTTGTACGGTTGTTATTTTTAGTATGCTGATCCGAATAAAAATAGCTTCCGGAAGATTCAAGGTCTTTTACCAGCTCATCGGAATAGTTGATACCCATCATATCAGACTGTGTGATTCCTGAACCACTGGCACCAAAACGCATGCCATTCAGCCTAAACGAGCCATTGTCGTTGTAGTACATCGACCTGCTGCGCCCCCCGGACATATTGTCGAAAATTTCATCCATCGAAAAACCGATAGAATTAATATTATTAGAAGAAGCCAGAACGCTTATTTTTCTTTTATTCTTAAAATAATTGATCAGGGCGCTGGCTTCATAACGTTCATCCGTTCCGTATCCACCCATGAATTTCCCAAAGAAACCTTTGTTTTTGTCCTCATCGATCGTAAGATTGATACTGGCATTATTGGAACTTGCCGCCTGACCGGACAGTTCTTCTTTCTTGGTTTTCGTATCTGAAATCTGAACTTTGTTGATGATATCGGAAGGAAGATTTTGCAGGGCGATTTTGCCATCCTTATCGAAAAACGGCTTTCCGTTCACCAAAATCTGATTCACTTCTTTTCCGTTTACTGTGATTTTACCCTCAGAATCTATTTCTACTCCGGGCAATTGCTTCAGTAGCGTCTCGACATTAGCATCAGGGCGGACTTTAAACGAAGCGGCATTGAACTCTAAAGTATCTTTCTTGATACGGATGGGCGGTGCTTCCGATTTCACTATTACTTCTCCCAGCATTTTAGCCTGTTCACTTAGCGAAATGGCGCCAAAATCTTTAGCGCTTATTAGCTCAGGAACGCTTAATTTATAATCTACAAAACCTACCATCGAGGCTTTCAAAAAAACGGGCTGCACAGTTTTTTTTACACTAAGGGCAAAATTTCCGTTTTTATCCGTGATTGTGTAATCGATCAGGGAAGAATCCTTTGCCACCGAAAGATAGACGGTAACAGCTTCCATGGGCAGCTTTGAATTTTCTTCAATAATCTTTCCTTTGATTGTAAAGGAGTTTTGGGAAAAGGCACACATTGAGAACAATGCGAAAAGGAAAACGGATAAATTTTTAGGCATGGATTAAATAAAAATACGGTTGAAATGATTTCTCACTAAAACCGCAAAATAAAGATTTTATTATGTCAGAATTTTATTTGTTACAAAAAGATTAACAAATGATTTCTTAACCAGGAAGACTTAAAATTTTATCAAAGAAAAATGACCGCTAAAAATAGCGGCCATTAAAGAAATAGTTGGTTGTTGGGTAGTTGTTTATTATATAAAAACAGATTTTCCTAAAATAATATTCTCATAATTTATATACTCGTCATCCGTAGCAGCAAGTATCGATTTCGCTATAAAATCACCCACATAGTCTGTCGAAAAATGTTTACCATCACTTAAATCCTGAGTGACAATATTCTGTTTTAATGCTTTCTCAACGGCCTTGCGGACTGCTTTAGCTTCTTCGTTAAGGTTAAAATGATCCAATAACATTGCACTACTTAAAATTGAGGCAATCGGGTTAGCTATATTTTTGCCTTTAGCCTGCGGATACGATCCGTGAATAGGCTCAAATAAAGCAGTTGCATCACCCACAGAAGCGGAAGCCAGCAATCCGATTGACCCGCCAATGACACTGCCTTCATCGGAAATGATATCGCCAAACATGTTTTCGGTTAAGATCACATCAAACTGAACCGGATTTAAAATCATCTGCATTGCAGCGTTGTCTACGAAAAGAAAATCCAATTCCACGCCGGGATATTCTTTTGCAATGTTCGTTACTACCCTCCTCCACAAACGGGAAGATTCCAGCACATTAGCTTTATCCACTAAAGTGACTTTATTCCTTCTGGCCTGTGCTGCCTTGAAAGCTAAATGTGTTATTCTTTCTATTTCAAATTGGGAATACTCACATAAATCGGAAGCCACTGTGCCATCCTCGCTTACCTTCTTTTCACCAAAATAAATTCCGCCGGTTAATTCCCGATAGATTACCATATCGGTATTTTTTATGATCTCTCTTTTTAAAGGCGATTTGTCCAGTAACGATTCATACGCTTTTATCGGACGAATGTTGGCATATAATCCCAATTCTTTACGCAATCGCAATAAACCTTGTTCAGGCCGCACTTTTGCATTAGGATTATTATCATATTTCGGATCACCGATAGCTCCAAATAAAACAGCATGTGAAGCTTTACACAATGAAAGTGTTTTTTCCGGCAAAGGATCGTGTGTTTCCTCTATGGCAATTGCGCCTACCAATGCTTCTTTAAATTTAAAAGTATGCCCGTATACTTCCGACACGGCTTTCAAGACTTTTATGGATTGGTGCGTTACTTCCGGACCGATCCCATCTCCTGCTAATACTGCAATATTTAAACTTACTTTTCCCATTTTCATACTATCGTTATTCTCGAAGCGTTTCTTTTTTCAAAAGCTTCTATTTCTTTTTTGTTACTTACTAAAAAATCTATATCATCATACCCGTTAATCATGCATATTTTTTTATACGCATCAATTTCAAACGGTGCCGACAGCGTTGTACCATCTATAGCTATGATTTGTTTTTCTAGATCTATGATCACTTTTACCAATGGATTTTCGGTAATTGCCGTTAGTATCTTTTTTAAAAATTCAGGCGTTACCTGTATGGGTAATAAGCCATTATTCAATGCATTCCCTTTAAAAATATCGGCAAAGTAACTTGACACCACAACTTTAAAACCGTAATCCGTTAGAGCCCAGGCGGCGTGCTCGCGACTGCTGCCACAACCAAAATTATCTCCGGCAATCAGAATGCTTCCATTATACTTGGGATTATTTAATGCGAATGACGTGATGATTTCATTATTTTCATCATAGCGCCAATCCCGAAACAGGTTATTTCCAAATCCGATTTTATTGGTTACTTTCAGAAAACGCGCAGGAATGATCTGATCCGTGTCAATATTTTCCACAGGTAACGGAACAGCAGTCGATTGTAATTTTATAAACTTCTCCATCTAATTCAATTGTTTGGTTATGTCGAAAATTTTACCTTCAACAGCTATGGCAGCTGCCAATAAGGGACTTGCTAATAATGTCCTTGCTCCCTGCCCCTGGCGCCCTTCAAAATTCCTGTTTGAGGTAGACACGCAATATTCTCCGGCAGGAACTTTATCATCGTTCATCGCCAGACAAGCAGAACAGCCCGGTTGCCGAATTTCAAATCCGGCTGCTTCGAATATTTCTGTCAGGCCTTCTTCGTTTATTTGTTTCAATACCTGTTGCGAGCCCGGCACAATTAAAGCCGTGACATTATCTGCTTTTTGCCTTCCTTTTATGTAACCGGCAGCTGCTCTGAAATCTTCAATTCTGGAATTCGTACAACTTCCTATAAAAACATAATTCACTTGTTTGTTCAACAACGATTCCCCTTTTTGGAATCCCATATATTCCAGTGCTTTTTCAAAAGTCACATCATCACTGAAAGGTATTGCTCCATTTATTTTCATACCCATGCCCGGATTGGTTCCGTATGTGATCATTGGCGCGATCTCTTCTGCATTAAAGTGATATTCTTTATCGAAAACTGCTCCTTCATCGGTTGGTAAGGTCTTCCAATAGGCGATTTTTTCTTCTAATTCTTGTCCGCCAGGCGCAAATTTTTTCCCTTTCAGATAATTGAATGTAGTTTCATCCGGAGCGATCATTCCGCCACGCGCACCCATTTCAATACTCATGTTGCAGACCGTCATTCGGCCTTCCATGGACATTTCCTCAAAGACATTTCCAGCGTATTCGCAGAAATATCCCGTGCCCGAATTGGTGCCGATTTTTGAAATGACATATAAAATCACATCTTTAGGAGAAACCCCTTCAGCCAATTTCCCGTTTACATTTACGCGTAAACTTTTAGGTTTGTTCAGGAGCAGACACTGGCTGGCGAATACCTGAGCCACCTGACTGGTACCAATACCAAAAGCAATCGTTCCGAAAGCTCCATGTGTGGACGTATGACTATCCCCGCAAACCATTGTCATTCCAGGTTGTGTTATGCCTAATTCCGGAGCTATTACGTGCACAATCCCTTGATATTCATGTCCTAATCCGTATAATGTGATTCCGTTTTTAGTACAATTCTTTGTCAGTTGCTCTAACTGATTTTTGGACAATGCATCCTTAATGGGTAAATGTTGGTTTTTGGTAGGGACGTTATGATCCGCAGTCGCTACTATTTGACCCGGTCTGAAAACAGGAATATTCCGTTCTTCCAATTCTGCAAATGCCTGAGGACTGGTTACTTCGTGAATTAAATGCCGGTCTATATATAATACCTGAGGTCCGTCAGGGATAGTGTTTACTACATGAGCGTCCCAAACTTTATCGAATAATGTTTTCTTTTCCATTTCTATTTATAATAGTATTGCTACTTTGCTCAATTCTATAATCTGGTGTACATCTTCATCTACCACTTCTTTCTTCCTGTCGGCCCATTTTAAGAATTCCTGGTAGACAACATCTAATTGTAATTTGGTCAATTCATAGCCTATTTTTTTAGCCCTGTATGCTAAAGCCGCACGACCGCTTCGGGCCGTTAATATGATGGAAGATTCCGTAACCCCTACATCAGCAGGATTAATAATCTCATACGTTTCCCTGTTTTTAATTACGCCGTCCTGATGGATTCCAGAACTGTGGGCAAAAGCATTTGCTCCTACAATAGCTTTATTGGGCTGGACCATCATCCCCATGCTTTCAGAAACCAGATGGCTGATCTCGTTAAGTAATTTTGAATTGACATTGGTATCGAAGCCTAAATTCGGATGTTGGCGTAAAATCATTACCACTTCTTCCAGTGAAGTATTCCCGGCCCGTTCCCCAATACCGTTAATCGTGCATTCAATCTGACGGGCGCCATTCATGATTCCTGCAATTGAATTTGCGGTGGCCAAGCCCAAATCATTATGGCAATGGCAGGAAAGTATTGCTTTTTCAATCCCGATTACATTTTCCGTCAGGTATTTTATTTTGGCACCATATTCTTCGGGAAGGCAATAACCGGTTGTATCCGGAATATTTAAAACCGTTGCGCCGGCTTTGATAACTTCGGAACATACTTTAGCTAAAAACTCGTTATCGGTTCTTCCGGCATCTTCGGCGTAAAATTCAACATCATCTACAAATGATTTGGCATACAAAACTGCTTCCGCTGCGCGTTCGATAACTTCTTCCCTTGACGCATTAAACTTAAATTTGATATGAGAATCGGAAGTGCCTATTCCTGTATGTATCCGTGGTTTCTTGGCATACTTCAACGCATTAGCCGCTACCAGAATATCATTTTTAACAGCTCTTGTTAATCCGCAAACGGTAGCATTGGAGACGGTCTTTGCGATAGCCTCCACAGCTTCAAAATCACCGGGGCTTGAAACAGGAAATCCAGCTTCAATTACATCTACTCCCAGTTCATCCAAACGACGGGCAATCACCCTTTTTTGATCCTTGTTCAGCTTACATCCGGGAACTTGCTCACCATCTCGTAATGTGGTGTCAAAGATTTGCACTTTATGAGTTTCCATATCAATTTTAAAACTTAATTTTATTTTATTGATGCGAATTTATATTTTGTGCTAATCAAAAAATCTTTTTTAATGGGTTGTTTTACAACATTAACCAATAGAAAAAATTGATTAAACAGTTGATTTATAAGAAGTTAAAAACACCTTTTTTACGATGTCAAACCATTCAAAAGATAATTTATTTGTACTCATACGATCGCTTTCAAAGTCTGAAAAAAGACATTTCAAGCTTTATGTTAATCGGCTAGGGGTTAATAATGATGCGAAATTTTTATCTCTTTTTACGCTTTTGGAGAAAATGCATGAGTATAATGATGAAGCAATTTTAAAAAGTAAGATTGTAACCAAACAGCAACTTTCCAATTTAAAAGCCCATTTATACAAACAAATCCTGGTTAGTTTGCGAATGAACCCTGTAAACCAGAACATTCGGATACTCATTAGGGAACAATTGGATTTCGCCACAATTCTCTATCAGAAAGGTTTATACAAGCAAAGCTTGAAAATCCTTGAAAAAGCCAAAGCTATGGCCGTTGAAAATGAAGAGAAAAACATTGCTTATGAAATCGTGGAACTGGAAAAAGTCATTGAATCTCAATATATTACCAGAAGTATTATCGGTCGCGCCGATGAACTTTCCCGACAGGCAAAAGAACTAAGCCAGCAAAATGTGATTGCCAGTAAGCTGTCCAATCTATCGCTTCAGCTATACAGTATTTTATTAAAAAGCGGCTATGCAAAAAGTGACACCGAAATGCAGGTAATCACTGAATACTTCACTAATGCATTACCCGAATATCAGATAGAAGAATTAGGTTTCAGGGAAAAATTATGGCTGTATAAGGCACATCTATGGTACAGCTTCCTGATACAGGATTTCCTGTCGTGTTATAAATATTCTAATAAATGGATGAACCTTTTCTATAAGAATCCGCACATGATTTATTTAAATCCGGTTTGGTATATAAAAGGAGCCACTTATTTATTGGAATGCCTGTATTTGATTAAGCACAAATCACAATTTAGAGAAACCTTGCTGACTTTTGAATCTACGGTAAATTCAGAAGCCTTCCCTAAAAATGAGAACCTGAACACGCTTGTTTTTTTATGCCTTTACAACAGTAAATTCAACCTGCATTTTTTAGAAGGCGATTTCGAAGGAGGTCTGCATTTGGTTGATGAAGTTCTGAAGAAAATAAAACTGCATGAAGATCAGATAGACAATCATCACGTAATGGTATTTTATTACAAAATTGCCTGCTTGTATTTTGGTGTTGGCAACAATAGAAAATGCATTGAATTTTTAAATAAAATCATTGAAAACAAAAATTTAAGCATGCGGGAAGATTTAATGTGTTTCGCAAGAATCTTAAACTTAGTAGCACATTATGAAGCGAGCATGGATTTTCATTTAGACATTCAGTTGAAAAACACTTATAAATTTTTGCTTAAAATGAACGATCTACATGAGGTGCAGCGTGAAATAATAAAATTCCTTAAAAGAATGGGGTCCATTTATCCGCATCAATTGAAATCGGAATTTAAAAGATTGCTTACCTGCTTAAAAACGTACGAAGACCATCCTTATGAAAAACGCGCCTTTTTATATTTAGATATTATTTCCTGGCTGGAAAGTAAAATTGAAAATAAATCCGTTGCCGAAGTAATTCAGGAAAAAGCTAAAAAACTGATCCGATAAAAAAACGCCTTTCAAATTTGAAAGGCGTTTTTTTTATTTCTGTCTGAAGTAAATATCAATAGGAACTCCGGTAAAATTGTAGTTCTCACGTAATTGGTTTTCGATATAACGCTTGTACGGATCTTTCACATATTGTGGCAGGTTAGCGAAAAACACGAACTGAGGTGTTGGTGTCGGTAACTGCATACAGTATTTGATTTTTACATATTTCCCTTTTAATGCCGGTGGTGGCGTACGCTCGATAATCGGCAACATCATTTCATTGAATTTTGATGTAGAGATACGCTGTTTTCTGTTTTCGAAAACTTCCACTGCTGTTTCAAGTGCTTTAAGTAAACGTTGTTTTGTTAATGCGGAAACGAAAAGAATTGGCACATCGGTAAACGGTTGTAATTCTTCACGGATTTTTGCTTCATAATCACGCGTTGACATAGTATCTTTTTCTACCAAATCCCACTTGTTCACTAAGATTACGATTCCCTTACGGTTTTTTTCGGCCAACCAGAAAATACTCTGATCCTGCCCTTCAAAGCCACGGGTCGCATCGATCATTAGGATACAAACGTCACTGTGCTCAATTGCACGAACGGAACGCATTACGGAATAAAATTCCAAATCCTCTTTCACCTTCGCTTTTCTACGGATTCCCGCGGTGTCCACTAAGTTAAATTCAAACCCGAAACGGTTGTATTTTGTATCGATAGCATCACGTGTTGTTCCGGCGATATCGGTAACCACGAATCGGTCTTCACCAATTAATGCATTAATGAAGGATGATTTTCCTGCATTAGGACGTCCAACTACGCAAAAACGTGGCAACGGGTTTTCATCTTCTACAGCATCCGGCATTTCCGGCAAGGCTTTCACCAAAGCATCAAGTAACTCTCCGGTTCCGCTTCCGTTCATTCCGGCAATCGTGAAATATTCGCCTAATCCTAAATTATAGAACTCGATAGCGTCTTTTTCACGCATGGCGTTGTCCACTTTGTTTACGGCAATCAGAATCGGTTTGGTCACTTTTCGAAGCAGTTTTGCCACTTCAGCATCCATTGGCGTGATACCTTCTTCTACGTCGACCATAAAAATAATCGCATCGGCTTCATCAATGGCTAATTCTACCTGACGACGGATTTCACCTTCAAAAATATCATCCGATCCTTTAATATATCCTCCTGTATCGATAACCGAAAACTCTTTTCCGTTCCATTCGCTTTTCCCGTAATTACGGTCACGGGTTACCCCGCTCACCGAATCCACGATAGCTTCTCTTCTCTGTATCAATCTGTTAAACAAGGTTGATTTTCCCACATTTGGTCTTCCAACAATGGCTACGATATTGTTCATTCTCTCTAAATTTTGTGCAAAAGTACGCTTTTAAAATTTAGAAGTAAGAATTTAGAATTTAGAAATACTCTAACCCAATTCTGACTTCTGATTTCTAAACTCTGATTTATTTTTGATTGTATCCGAATCGGCGCAATTGGAAAGCGTTGCTTCTCCAGTCTTTGTTCACCTTTACGAACATTTCGATATGGATCTGCTTGCCGAAGAATTTCTCAAGATCCTGACGCGCTTCCACCCCTACTCTTTTTATAGCAGCCCCTTTATGCCCGATGATAATTCCTTTTTGGGTATCGCGTTCCACCATAATCACGGCACGGATTCGGATAATATCATCGTCTTCGATAAATTCTTCTGTTTCAATTTCCACCGCATATGGGATTTCCTTATCATAATGCATAAGGATTTTTTCACGGATGGTTTCGTTTACGAAGAAACGTTCCGGTTTATCCGTTAAAGCATCTTTAGGATAATAAGCGGGTGATTCGGGAAGCAGTTCTAAAATTCTGTTGAATACTTCCGTTACGTTAAAGTTTTCCAGGGCCGAAATTGGGAAAAGCTCTGCATTGGGCACTTTCTCTTTCCAAAGATTTACCTGTTCTTCCAATTCTTCCTGGTTGGATTTGTCAATTTTATTTAACAATAATAAAACCGGGATTTTGGAATGGATGATTTTATTGAAAAACGCTTCGTCTTTTAATTCTTTCTCTCCAACTTCTACCATATAAATAAGGACATCGGCATCTTCAAAGGCAGATTTTACGAAATTCATCATCGATTCCTGCATCTCATACGCTGGTTTAATGATTCCGGGCGTGTCTGAAAACAGCACCTGAAAATCCTCTCCATTCACAATCCCTAGGATTCTGTGACGGGTCGTCTGCGCTTTAGAAGTGATGATTGACAGGCGTTCCCCAACGAAGGCATTCATCAAAGTTGACTTCCCAACGTTTGGATTTCCGATAATATTTACAAAACCTGCTTTGTGTGACATAGAAAAGAATTTAGGCTACAAAGGTAGTCATAACCAGTGAATAGTGGAAATTAAAAAGTTTTTTTCTCTTTTTGTTGCACGGATCGATTTTCGTTGTACCTTTGCACTCGAAACATCGCGGGATAGAGCAGTAGGCAGCTCGTCGGGCTCATAACCCGAAGGTCACAGGTTCGAGTCCTGTTCCCGCTACTAAGTTAATTTTACTGAGATTACCAAACGCACATCGCGGGATAGAGCAGTAGGCAGCTCGTCGGGCTCATAACCCGAAGGTCACAGGTTCGAGTCCTGTTCCCGCTACTAAGAAGAGAATCATTTGGTTCTCTTTTTTTTTGAAAAAATCATGGTTGCCGATTTCCCTTATTTTCAGGGCTATCTCATTGCTAATCAAAGCTATTCTATTAAAAAGGGTCGCTTTTTTATTTTACAGAACATGAACATGAAGAAAATTGTTGAGTACAGAAAATTACTTGACGTTACAAAAACAGCAACGCTGAAAGAATTGAAAACAATCTACAGAAACAGTATGAAAGACTGTCACCCTGACAGATTAACGAATGATGAGGAACGTTTGGCTGCTGAAGAAAAAAGCAAAGCGATTATCGAAGCGTACCACTTTTTAGTGAGCATTGCACCGGAAACTCAGGAAAAAGACAGAGAAGAATACATCAAAACTACTACAACTTCCAATATTTTGGATTTCTACATGGACAATAGTGTATTGTATATCTCATTTTTAGATGGAAACCAGTTCGAATATTTTGGAGTACCGAAAGCGACGTACATTAAAATGATCAACGCAGAATCGCCAAGCCGTTTTGCAAGAAGAAAAATCTACAACGAATTCACTTACCGAAGCGCAAGCAAATTAGTTGCTGCCGAGTAATCGACTTCGCATAGAAATTGGAACCATCAACGGAAGTTGGTGGTTTTTTTATGTCCGAAATTCTGTAATAATCCACAATAAAACACAAACGAAAGTTAAACTTTGAACAATAGTTGAGATTAAATAGCAAACCGGGGTTTATTAGCCTACCTTCGGGAAAAAAATAATGTCGATAGAACGCAGAGCAAGATTAGTGGAACAGTTGTTTCAGCAGCTTGAAGTTGAAATTACTGAATTTAAATCCGAAACTAAGCTCAGCTGCGTTGCTGGATGCGGAAAATGCTGCACCACCAATATCGACGCTTCTCCTTTAGAGTTTTTACCTTACGCATTTCATCTTTATCTAAACGGAAATGCCGAAAAAGTCCTCGACGAATTAAATACAAAAGAAACAACAATCTGTCATATTTACAATCCGCTTTCTGCTTTGGACATACATCAGGGAAGTTGCAGTAATTACCCGTATCGCGGCTTGATCTGCCGGCTTTTTGGGTTTGGCGCCAACAAAGATAAATATGGCCAGCTTCGTTTGGCTACCTGCAAAATCATAAAAGAAGGCCAGAAAACAAATTATGATAATTCTACGGAAGCCATCAATAAAGGACTCCCTGTACCGATTTTCACCGATTATTACATGAATCTTTCTCAAATTGATTTCCGATTGGGAAACATCATTCTTCCTATCAATAAAGCAATTAAGTTAGCTATTGAAGAAGTATTACAATATTATGCCTACCGCCCGATGCCCGCCGGTTCTGATAATTGCGCATAAAATCCTATAAAATTAAAACCATTTGTTTCACTATGTGTTTTTATTTGTTAAATTTGAGAAAACCAAAAACAAAACATTATGGAATTTAATTTTTTAGCAGTAATAGCAGCCGCACTGGTTACTTTAGTTGTCGGATTTGTATGGTACAGCCCAAAAGTCTTCGGAACGATCTGGATGAGAGAATCCGGAATGACTGAAGAAAAAGCGAAACAGGGAAACATGTTGAAAATTTTCGGGCTGACTATTTTTTACTCTTTAATGCTTGCCTTTATTGTTCCCGCTTTGGTAATTCACCAGTTGGGAGCTATGGGAATGGTGGGCGGCGATCCTGATATGATTAACCAGGCATTACCATCTTATGCCGCTTTCATGGCTGATTATGGCGATGCTTTCCGTACATTTAAGCACGGAGCCCTTCACGGTTTCATCTCTGGCGTATTCATCGCATTACCAATCACTTGCATTAATGGTTTATTTGAGCAGAAATCATGGAAATACATGCTGATCAATGCAGGCTATTGGATTGTTTCACTTACGATTATGGGTACTATCATTTGCGGATGGAAATAAAAATTTAACATTTTATTATACTACAATCGCTCTACATTTGTGGAGCGATTTTTTTCTTTGTGAAACACAACTACCATTATAAAATCTATACTACTGTTGCTGAAATCTCTGATTCCTGGGATACTTTAGCGCATACCAATATTTTCCTTTCTTCGGATTATTTACAAGCTTTGGAAACTTCGGCACCGCAAAACATGACCTGTCATTACATTGGTTTATTTGATGGAGTAAAGTTAGTTGGCATCGCGCTTTCTCAGTTTGTGGACCTGAACAAGGTGAGTTCGTTTGGGGAACGCGACAATTGCCTGAAGACTTCAGTCAGGAATTTTGTGTTCAGGAATTTTACGGCGCATGTTTTATTCATAGGAAATAATATGCTTACCGGCCAGAATGCTTTTGTTTTTTCCGAAGAACTTGCTACAGAAGACGGCATTTCATTATTGCATGAAGCCACTAAAGCACTGCAGACGATTTTCAGAAAGGAAGGCAAAAAAGTACATCTTATCACTTTTAAAGATTTCTTCCTTGAGGACGTCGCAGTTTTAGAAGCACCTGAATTCAAATCATTTTACCGATTTTCGACCCAGCCAAACATGATTTTTTCGATTGATGAAAACTGGAAAACCGAAGACAATTACATTGCCGCTTTGAGCAAAAAATACCGTGACCAATACAAACGTGCGCACAAAAAACTCGATGGTATCGGAAAACGAAAAATGCCGTTGGCTGAGATTGAAAAATACAATTCCACTATTAATGATTTGTATTTGAATGTCGCTAAAAATGCACCCTTCAATACGTTCTTTCTTGCGGAAAACCATTTCTACGAACTTAAAAAGCAGTTGGGCCACAATTTCCTGTTTTATGGCTATTTCCTTGATGAGAAATTAATCGGATTCAACACATTGGTTAAAAACGGAGATACCATCGACACTTATTTCCTTGGCTATGACGACGAGCACCAACGCGAAATGATGGTATATTTGAATATGCTGTATGATATGATTGGCTATTCAGTGAAGAAAGGCTACAAGAAGATTATTTTTGCGCGAACTGCCTTGGAAATCAAAAGTTCTGTAGGTGCTAAGCCTTATGAAATGGTGGGTTTCATGGAGCATTCCAATCCCGTAATCAACAAGTTTGTCGGGAAGATTTTCAAATCGCTGGAGCCGGAAACGCTTTGGAAGGAACGAAATCCATTTAAGTAAATCCCCGAACATCAATAAACTCCAAAAGTCATCCTCCAGCCCCGATGGGAGCGACATCCTTTTTTTGCTTTGACAAATGGCAAAAAAAGATAGAGCGGACAGCGGGAAAATGGTTTATTCGCTGCCCGAACCTTCCGCTCAAAAATTATTTACAAAGCATCAATCTCGCCCTGTACTTTTTCCCAGTCTTCCAGTAATTGGTCCAGATCCTTCTTTTTCTTTTCGTAGGCCGCAAAGAAAGAGGCGTCTGCCATGTGTTTGTCGTAATTAGAAGCTAAGGCTTTATCGTCGCCCTGAATATCCTTTTCCAACTGCTGAATCTGGCTTTCGATTTTACTTAATCGGTTTTGAAGGGATTTGTTCTTTTTCTGCTCTTCGTAGGAAAGCGATTTATCCAGCTTTTGTGTTTCCTTTACGACATCCTTCTTCTCAACTTCACGCATATTTTCCAGTTTGCGTTGCTCTAAGAAGAAATTGATATCGCCTAAATATTCCTTGATTTTCTGGTCTTTGAATTCGTATACGATGTTCGACATCCCCTGAAGAAAGTCACGGTCGTGCGATACCAGCAGCAAAGTTCCTTCATATTGCTGTAAAGCTGCTTTTAAGACGTTCTTAGACTTAATATCCAGGTGATTTGTCGGTTCGTCCATTACAAGTACATTGATAGGCTGTAACAGCAATTTACAAAGCGCCAGACGGTTTCGTTCGCCTCCGGAAAGCACTTTTACCTTTTTCTCCACATCGTCGCCGCGAAACAGGAACGACCCTAACATATCCCGTACTTTAGACCGGTTCGAATCGGTTGCCGCTTCCACCATCGTTTCTAATAACGTGATTTCGCCATCAAGGTATTCCGCCTGATTTTGGGCAAAATAGCCTAGCTGCACGTTATGCCCTAATTTAATGCTTCCGCCGAAATCGAATTCGTTGACGATGGCTTTCATGAAAGTGGATTTCCCCTGGCCGTTCTGACCTACGAAAGCGATCTTGCTTCCGCGTTCCACTAAGAGGTTAATATCTTTTAAAATCGTTTTATCGCCATACGCTTTGGTAACGTGTTCCGCTTCCACAACAACGCGACCCGGCGTCACTGAAACCGGGAACGAGATGTTCATTACGGAATTATCATCTTCATCGACCTCAATACGTTCTACCTTATCCAATTTCTTGATTAAGGATTGTGCCATCGAAGCTTTTGACGCCTTGGCTCGGAATTTCTCAATCAGTTTTTCGGTTTCTTCGATTTTCTTGGCCTGGTTCTTTTGCGTAGCCAATTGCTTTTCGCGGATTTCCTGGCGCAGGACCAAATACTGTGAATACGGTTTATTGAAATCGTAGGCTTTACCTAAAGATATTTCTATGGTTCTGTTCGTAACATTATCCAGGAACATCTTATCGTGGGAAACGATTACCACTACACCGGGGAACGTTCTCAAGAAACCTTCTAACCAAATAATACTTTCAATATCTAAGTGGTTGGTTGGCTCATCCAGAAGCAGGATGTCATTGCTTTGAAGTAAAAGTTTTGCCAATTCGATACGCATACGCCATCCTCCTGAAAAAGTATCGGTCTGGTTGTTGAATTCTTCGCGTTTGAAACCCAATCCCAAAAGAATCTTTTCAGTTTCGCCCACATAGTTGTAACCGCCAAGGATTTCATAGTGATGGGTTACATCGCTTAATTGTTCGATCAGTTCTGAATAGCTTGCACTTTCGTAATCTGTTCGAGTAGCTAACTGATGATTGATCTCGTCTATTTTTAATTCGGCACGCTTGATTTCTTCAAATGCCTGATACGCTTCCTCTAAAACCGTTCTGCCTTTCACGAAATCGATATCCTGGCGCAGAAAACCAATCTTTACTTCTTTCTCGGTTGCGATGCTTCCGGAATCCGGCGCGAAATCACGTGAAAGAATTTTAAGCATTGTAGATTTTCCGGCTCCGTTTTTTCCAACCAGTCCCACTCTATCTCCTGCACCCAAACGAAATGTTACTTCTTCGAACAAATAAGTACCACCAAAAGAAACCGATAAATTGTGAATATTAAGCATAATTTGTACTAATGTTACATAGGCAAATTCTTAAATGAATTACCTTTACAAAAATTTTATGCAAATGTTAAAAAAAGGATCCAAATTAAACAGCATTTTAACAGGAAGTTGTCCTAAATGCCAGGAAGAAAGCATGTATTTGGATAAAAATCCGTTCCATTTGTCGAATACCCTTAAGATGAATGAGACTTGTAGCCATTGCGGGACCCGGTATAAAATTGAGCCTTCCTTTTTTTATGGCGCCATGTATGTAAGTTATGGAGTGGGAATTGCTTTTGGAATTGCCGCTTATATTATTTCGCATTTATTCTTTGGCACAAGTTTAAAAACTGCCTTTATCAGCATAATTCTCACGTTGATACTTTTAATGCCGGTAATCATGCGTCTGTCGCGAAACATCTGGATTAATATTTTTATCCATTTTGATAAAGACTGGAAAAGCAAAGTATAGTTTACTTTTTCTTTTTATCGAATCGCCTGATATCAATCTGGCTGTCTAATGGCATGTCATTCTCGATATGAAGAAATAAATCTTTAGCCAGGGAAGGCCCAAGCATCACGCCACGTGTCCCCAGACCATTCAAAATATGAAGCCTGTTATGCACTGAATGGGTTCCTACCAAAGGACGTCTATCTTTAACTGTCGGACGAACTCCGGCAAAATGCTCAATGATTTCGAAATCGCAGTCGATTAGCTCCTTAAGATTTTCGATCAATTCCAACTTGCCTTCCTCTGTTGGAATGTCGGTTTTATCATCCCAATTATAAGTCGCACCGACTTTAAATAAATGATTGCCAATCGGCAGAATAAAAATGCTTGATTTTAAGACGACATCTAAGTTTAAATCAGGCGCTTTTATAATAAGCAGCTCACCTTTAGTGCCATCTAATGGGAGCAAGTTGAAGAACGGATTGGCATGCAGTCCGAAACCTTCAGCGAAAATGATATGTTTTGCTTCGATATCTTTATATCTCAACGAATTCTTTAAAAATTCTATTTGCGAATAATCAAATGTTTCTTTTAGGAATAAGTTGTGGTTTTGAAGATACACATTGTATTCGTTGATTAGCGCAGCCGTATCTACATAACCCGTTTGCAATACTTCACCAAAGCCAAACTCTGAGGAAATGGACTGATAGTGCTTCTGAATAATCTTAGTAGATAGAAAAGGTGCCAGAGACGGTTTATCGGCAGCCTGAAACCAATTGTTCTGTTCCTCTATGGAAGCAAATTTGCGATAGACAGGGATTTTAAAATCCACTTTAACCCCCAGGCGCTCCTCGATATTAGCATAAAAAGGAAGACCATAGTTTAATTGCTCCGTAGCCTGCCATACCTGGCTAAAACGTTTTAAAATTACCGGATTATAGAGTCCGCCGGCCACTCTTGAGGACGAGGACGAGAAATCATCTACTACCAAAAAAGATTTTTCCTTTTGTAAAGCGGTTTCGGCAAAACAGATCCCGGCGATTCCGGAACCAACAATCAAATAATCTATCATGGTACAAAAATAAAAAACTCTCACCGTTTGGTGAGAGTTTTTACTATAATTTAAAAGAAATAACTAACTAGTAGTTCCACATATCCTGTTCGAAGTTGCGGATTTTCTCTTTTACTCTTTCAGATTCCAATAACTGCATCTGAGAGTTTTCTTTCATGTACTGCTCAATGGCTCTGTCTCCGTATACGTTCTCTTCTTTGTAAATTACGCCACTGAAACGACGTGCATTTAATAAGTGGTCAAACGTTAAAGGCATTGCAGAGTTTCTGTCATTGAACGCTTTGGCTTCGTGCAATTCATTTCGAATTGAAGGGAAATACACCCAGAACAATTCGATAACGTCTGGATTATCTGCTCCGATGTCTCTCGCTTCCGGAGCTACAGGACAAATACCTAACATTCTGTATTTCAGTTCACCTTGTCTTTTATCAAAGTACCAGTAACCTTTAATTTTGTATCCGGAAATATCGATAGCAGTCAATTCTCTTTTATCAATAAACTGAGGATCTAAAACTTTGGTTTTCTTCGTCATGTAATCATCATAATACGTGTTGATTTCATCACGACCTGCTTGAGTTGTATCGATGTAGGTGAAAGAAGAAGCCATATCCTTCAGCGTTTTCTTTGTGTTGAAATAATCATCTGAATATACCTCAGTGATTTTTCCAGTTTTAATACCTTTTAAAAGAACATCAAATAAAGAGCGTCTGTCTTTACCAATATTTGCAGTATCAACAGGAAAATATAATGGGAAGTTCACTCGCTCGTCAAGATCGACGATTTCCCAAGTAGTTTTCCCCATCAATACGTCACGATCGTGCACATAACCATAAGGTAATGGCTTGTCGTTA
>NZ_CAMLMK010000014.1 GCF_946481155.1 uncultured Flavobacterium sp. | reverse complement strand
AAAATTGTTTCTTTTAACAAATGTAGGTTTAGAGTTGCGACTAAAAATACTAAAGCATATAGGCATATTGAAAATAATAAAGTAGCAGCTTTTTTCGATTCTCATAAAAAAACACCTGTAATTTGGTTTAAAGAGGGATCCTCCAACTATGTAATTGCTGCAGATGACCGAGCATCGAAAAGTCTCCAGATTTTGAAATATGATTTGAACCACAACAAAACCCCGATAGCGCGGATTTGCAATCCGTGCCCACAAGAGAAGCAAAGAAATGCAATGACAGCATTAACTCCACAAACCTAAACCACAACAAATACAAGCGTTGTGGTTTTTTGTTTTTTTACAATAGTCCCGATAGCGCGGATTTGCAATCCGTGCATCCAAAGAGGAGAAACAAGGAAAGTGTCAATTCCTCAAGCCTAAACCACAACAAAAACAAGTGTTGTGGTTTTTTTGTTTTTTTACCATGGCCGTTCAATTCTTTTAAAGTTTTACATACTTTGCGGGCATGGATTGCAAATCCGCGCTATCTGAAGAATTATGTGATAATTTTTTCAATTTTGACCTTTACAAATATCATTTAGAAATAAGAAAAATTAAAATCCCAAAATAATTAGTTATGAAAGAAAATATGATTTTAGAAAAAGTTTTGATATACTTGAAAGAAAGTGGCTATACTGTTGAGATCGACGATCTATCATATAATGGTATCAGGGAAAACAGTCCTCTTTTTGAAGGGACTGGAACAAAGCCAATGCATATTATCAATTTTAATCTCGAAGCAATTAAAGGAAATCCCCTTACTAGTAATATATATACTGTTGCTATGGATGTTAAAACAAATGACCTAGAATATATAATAGGAAAAAATATTTTTGAAAAAATAAGTCAATAATTTTTGACACTAAAGAGAACAGTAACTTTTAGATAATCAAACCACAACAAAAAAAGTTGCGGTTTTTTGTTTTAGTTTTATATTCTTGTAGGCACGGATTGCAAATCCGCGCTATCTCGATAGATCATCTGCTTTGGCTAAGCTCTGATTTTGAAGAGCTTTCTTTTAAATTTCAAAGCAAAGAGTTTGTGGAATGTCTTCAAAAAATAGAAGAAAAGTATCCAAAAAAAATGAGTTCGGAAATTCAAAATGCTGTTGAGACTTTATTATGGCGATGAAGAAACTAATAGTTAAAACAGGTTCTAAAAGCTAAAAAACATGATTACCAAAGAAACCGTAAAAGAAAAAGTAGAGAAATACCTTAAAGAGAAAAACATATCGTATACAAAATTACTTGATGATGCGAACGAAATCACTTTATATCAAAATAGAGAAATAGCACATGGGGCAAGAGAAGGGGAATTTACAGATATATATGCTTATAGTTATTTTGCTATGTGGACACAGGAAGAAAAACGTATGGGGGTCTATGTTGACGCATATACAGGGGAGTTATTGTACATAATGACACCTCATTGGTATATAGACATTGAAAAATAAACAAAAAAAATCTGATTTCGAACAGCCAGCCTCTGAGGCACAGAATAAAAAACAAAAAACCGCAACATAAAATTGCGGTTTCCTTATTTAAAATAACTGCTTCACCCGATCCAGCGCCTCTTCCGTAATAATCAGTCGGCCACTCAAAAACGGCTCACCAGACCCCTGCCCTTCCAAATGCAAAATACCCTTCTTATAAAACCAATGCTCCCTGGCAAACATTTCCAGGATCGCTGTTCTTTCCATCCCGGCTACTCCCAACAGGAAAGCAGCGGTTTGCCCGGTAGGCAAAAAGCCATTGTGTGAAATGCCTTGCCAGCCGCCAAACTCTGTATAAGTCCTGTTCAAATTCTTGTTTTGAATTAAGAACAAATCCAAGGTTTCCGGATTGCTATGTGGCATCAGCGCCAACAGCAATACCACTTTCTCTTCCCAACTCATTTCCTGGTCCGGCAGGAGCTGCTCTTCAGGCAATGGCACCTCTTTCAAAGCCGAATACATGGCTTCCTGACCAAAATACAAAGCAAAGGCCGTATGCAGCAGCGTCTGAAAATATCGAATCGATGTCATAATTATATTTTTTGAAGACTAAAGATAGGAAAGAAACGACTACCGAAAGTTTTTAGCCACAAAAAGAATTATTTTATAAGATTATTTTCTTTATTTCATTTGGATTATTAGATTATTTTCTTTATTTTTGTAATAAAATAAAGGAATAAAAGCGTGGACTCACATAACAAATTACAAATCAAGAAATTACACCCTTCCATTAGGGATGAGGTTGTCACTATTATCAATGCTTGCGACGCATCGCTCACCGGAAAAGCCAAAATTCGAATCACACAGGGATTGCGCACAGTAGAAGAACAAAATCTTCTATACGCACAAGGAAGGACCCTTCCGGGTAAAAAAATCACCAATGCAAAAGGAGGGCAATCGGTCCACAATTATGGCTTTGCGGTAGACATCTGTCTGATCATCAATGGGAAAACCGCCTCCTGGGACACTGTAAAAGACTGGGACAACGACATGGTAGCCGATTGGTACGAATGCGTGAAAATTTTCGCCCGCTACGGCTGGGACTGGGGCGGCAACTGGAAAAAATTTAAAGACCTGCCCCATTTCGACAAGCGCGGTCTCAACAACTGGCGCCAACTCATCAAACTAAAACAAGATAAAAATGGATATGTTATCCTAAAAAAATAAAACTATGGGAAAGAAAATACGAATATTAAGTCTGGACGGCGGCGGAATCCGTGGGATTATTACCTGCGTCATCCTAAAATACATCGAGGAGCAATTACAGAAAACAGACAACCCCAACGCCCGGATTGGCGATTATTTCGATCTGGTGGCAGGAAGCAGCACCGGCGGATTATTAGCCTCTTTGATTCTCTTTCCGGACAATTCCAAAAAGGCAAAATTTTCCGTCGAAACGGCCCTGGAGCTGTATGCCAAAAACGGCGATACGATCTTCAATGTTTCTTTCTGGGATCAGGTGCTCAATCCGTTTGGTCTCTTCAATGAGAAAATCTCACAGAACAACCTCGAAAAGCAATTGGGCGAAATCTTTGGGACACTGGAACTGAAAGACCTCATCAAGCCCTGCCTGATAACTTCTTACGACATCAATTCGCGCAAGGCCAAGTTCTTCTGCAGTCACGAAGCCCATTCGCAGCTTGAGAATTTTTACATGAAAGATGTCTGCCGCGCTACCAGTGCCGCACCAACCTATTTCGAGCCGGCTAAGATCAAATCACGCTACGGACAGGAATTCACCTTAATCGACGGAGGAGTATATGCCAACAATCCCGCACTTTGCGCCTACGCGGAAGCCCGTAAAATCCAGTTCTCCAAAGTTCTGAAGGACGAGGAAAAGGCAGACAACCCCAACATCAACGACATGGTGATAGTCTCCATCGGTACGGGTCAGGTCCTGAAGCCGTATTCGTTTGAGAAATTCGAGAAAGCCGGAAAAATCAAATGGATATCGCCACTAATCGATATCCTGCTGTCTGCCAATGCAGAAACCGTCGACTACCATCTTACCAAGATGTACGAAACCTTAGGCCCTAGAAACCAGAGGAATTATTACCGCCTGATGCCCGATTTAAAAAACGCATCTCCGGAAATGGATGATACCTCCAAGAAAAACATCTACGAACTCATCCAGGCCGGATTGTTCTTCATCGACAAAAACCGGGAAATGCTCAATGAAATTGCCAAGAAGCTGATTAAAAATAAGTAAAGCAGTAAGCCGTAATCCTTAACGCGATTACGGTTTTTTAGTTTTATACGTTTTGGGAAAGAAAACTTTCAGTTAGAAATTTAGTTCCGAAAACGGTTCTTATCTCAGTCATAAATCCCCAACCGGAAGCTTTTAAATTTCCTCCAACGATTCTTACAAGAAATAAAAAAAACAACCTGCTGAATTCGTCACTATTGTAGGGTATTTCATCACAAAACCCTATTTGCATGCTGTTTAGCCGGATTCGAAAATTAATTTTGGCTCCGAATTTAAACCCAAAAAAAATCTTTTATGAAAAGAAAAAATTTTTTAAAAGCATTTGCAATGTGCTGTCTGCCACTACTCGGATATGTGGTACTGATGACCGGATGTGACAAGTATGACATCGAAGAAAAAACAGATCCGCAGGGCAACGCCTTAAAACCGGCTCCATGTCCTTACGGCACTGTACAATCTTTTGCGTCGCTTGATGCGCTTCAGTTGGAACACAAAACCTTATATGATGCCTATATGGCCGCAGCAGAGGATGAGGTAGTGCTTGAAAACTACGAAATCGCACACGGGAACTTCTATTCCCTAAGAAAAAAAGACTATGAAATAACAGAAGGAATCATTCCGGATGAAGCTAATTTCGACCCGTTTGACTATACTTCAGACAGTGTTTTGGAAACCATTTTAAACAAAGACGGAATGGTAATCATTGGAACGGATCTTTATTTGTGGTCTGACGGAACCGTAATCCATAAACTGCCTTATTCGTGCAGCAATTACCTGATCATGATGAATTACAGGGACCGATTGAGATTTACACCAACCCAAAGCTTAGCGATTCAGAACCTGAAAAACAATTACGGGATTCAGGATATCGTTATCGGGATGGATCCGCGTTATGATTTAGCCTCAATATCCGAATACGGAACAAGAATCGACAACAGAAGAGACTATCCGGCCATAACGCAAAAGAATGCATGCGGACTGGAAACGATTCTAAACCACAAAATCACCGGTTACGATTTAATAAACGATAAGATCCGTGTAAAACTAACTGCAAGTACAGCTGAACTTGCAGGAACTACTCCAATAAACAGTTTCATTATCAGTAACGCATCGGCTTACCAGGCAGTGACCGTAATAAGCAGTTCGACACCTTTTTATCCGCCTACAGGATCAACCACATCCTGGCCGGGTACTTATGTAGGCGAATGGGTAGAAGTAGAAATTGACTTCAGCAACTACGCGACTTTGGCCGAAGTTCCCGCTATAAGCACTACCTTAACAAGTTTGATCAATGGCGTGAGCTCCAACAGCTGCAGCGATACTGATGCAGTATCTATAAACATCCAGTGTCCGCTTTCCATGACTAAAAAGATACTTGACTATTCCTCAGGTTTATATGAATTCTCCATTGAGGGATTACAATGGCTGAATGTTACAGGCTATACTATCAAATGGAGCTTTGGAGACGGAACAATCACGACTACATCAACGGCGGTTACTACACATCAGTACAGCATACCTTGTTTCTCACAAGATTTCACCCCAACAGCCTATATCGAAAAACCGCTGAACCTTTGCGCAAACAGCTTTAGTACGTCTCAGATTACTTTAGGCAATCCTTGTGTAATAGCGCGCAATGTGGAAAAAGAAAAGTACACCATAGGCAACAAAAAAGCCAGAATCAAGATCAAGATTAAACCGCGTGCACAATTATTTGGAGGCGGAAGCAAATTAATCAACAAGTTCCGTTGCCGCATCGAGGGGACAAAAGCCATCAATTCCAACGGTACAGTGCTTAAGGAAGTAGGACTGAACTGCGTACCAACGCAAATCAACACGATTTTACCTTACGTTTCCCAAAGCGGAAAAAAGAAACTAAAACAGAAGTATTCTTCAAATGATCGTTACGGCATTGATGCTAACGCACCTTATTCGGTAACATTTACTCATACTACGGACAATTTTAGCCAAACGCTCACACATGTTGTAAGTTGTATGCAATAGCATATTAAAAAAAACTATGTTTTTATACCGTGTCCTTAAAAATGGACACGGTTTTTTTATACAAATCCCAAAACAAATCACTCCTTCCCAACCGAAGCCTTTTCCACTTCCGCCCAGGTAGACCACACCTCCGCTACTCTTTTTTTGAAAAGCACCGAGTCTTTACCGGTTTCGATCTGCCTGAACAAATCATGCATTTCGCCCCGCAGCGCCGGATAGTTATCCGTTATTGGCACTAAATCTTCCCAAGCTTTGCGGTGCGCAGTATAAGCTTTCGTAAAATTTTCAGGACAATCTTTCAGGTCAATAGCTTTCATTCGATCTGTGTAATTCAAAATCGTGCGGCTCATGGAAGCCGTTTTACACTCCTGGTTCCTGAGTTTGCCAATCGCATCGTCTTCCACAAGCACTCGGTCAATACATCTCCGCTCTTTCTTAACCACAGTAGTATCGTCCCGACGGCAGGAAAACGAAAGGCAAAACAGCATTGCTAACAAAATCAGTTTTCGCATAATTATTAAATATTACAGGAGAAAAGAAAAAGCAAACTCGATATTCTTAGTGTTCACGCCCGCATTGGAACCCTGTGAGCCACCATTGGAAACATGCCTCAGGCTCGGACGCAGGTCAAAACTGAACTTCCTGACTTTAAAAGCAAGTCCAACTGCAATTACATCCGAAAAAGCAAAACCTTTGGAAAGCCGCTCAGTCTCGGTATCCGTTATCATCGGTCCGACGCTGCCCAAAATATATACGCTGAAGGTTTTTGAAATCGGTTTTCGTACCACTACGCCCACATTGAGGATATAATCATGAATGTCTTTGAGTTTGGTAAACCGTTCGCGTTGGGCCTCATAATCAGGCTCGTCCGGTTGTACGAAATACATGTTAAGCAACTGGTGTTCTCCAAAATTCACTTCGGGCTGCAGGATGACTTCATAAGTAAAATACCTGGCGGTTTTCAACAGATAGCCCAACTGGATTTTATAAAAACGATTGGTATAAGTAAAATCCCTGTCCCGCAGTTGCGTACCATAGCCATAGGCAAATCCTAAGGAAAATCTTTTTTCCTCCTGAGCGCAAAGCACGCTGAGATGTAAAAACAGGTACAGGATAAAGAAGCGCTTTTTGTCCATACAGGTTCGATTGCCTGAAAGCTATCAGAAATTACACTATTAAAGTTAGCCAATTAATCGGCTCTCCTTGCTTTCAGGAGAAAATTATCGACGACTTTCCGTTTTTTGGCTTCAATTTACCACAACCTTTGTAACTTTGCCATCACGATGAAGCCTACCTATCCAAAGCACGAAAAGCTGAAAAGCAAAACCACGATCGACCTCTTGTTCTCCGAAGGGAAATCGGTGTCGAAATATCCGTTGCGTTTGGTGTATGTTCCCGTTGCTTTAGAAAATGAAGAGCGCCTGAAAATGGGCGTATCTGTTTCCAAGAAATACTTCAAGAAAGCCGTCGACCGCAATTATTACAAGCGTGTCCTCAGGGAGTGCTATCGTCTGAACAAGCAGCTTTTGCTGGAAAATATGGATCAGCCGTATGCCTTCATGTTTTTCTATCAGACGAAAGAGCGTTTGGACTATAAAGAGATTTACGAAAAAACCGTCCACTTGTTTCAGAAATTCGTTGAAGCCACTAAACCGCAGGTTAAATAATTTCTGAACAAAGCGTACTTTTTACATCGGCTTTTGCGTTACTACCTTAAAAACCAAAAACCTATGAGAACGCTATTCGCTTGCCTAACCCTGATGTTAATTTTTTGCTCCTGCAATGAAGAAAATAAACAGTCCATTGCTTATGACGAAACGATTTCCGTAGAAGCCGCTGCCGTTGGATCCGCTCCGCCACCACCAATGGAAGAAAATATAGAAGCCGCAAAAGCAATACCAGGAACCGTTCCTCAGCCGAAAATCATCAAAACCGGCACCCTTCGCTTTGAGACCGACAACCTTGACGAATCGTATGCCGCCGTACAGAAAGCCATTGCAAGACACAAAGCCTCTATCCAGAATGATGATTCAGGGAAAAATTACGAGTCGGTGTACCGCAATATTACCATCAGAGTGCCCAGCGCTTCCTTTGATGCTTTTATCGCCGAAATCAGCCAGGGGGTAAAACATTTCGACCAGAAAGAAATTTCCTCCCAGGACGTCACCGAAGAATATATCGACGTGGAAGCGCGGCTGAATGCTAAAAGAGTTCTGGAAAAACGTTATTTTGAACTTTTGAACAAAGCGACCAAGATTTCGGAAATGCTGGAGATTGAAAAACAGCTCTCGGCAATCCGCGAGGAAATAGAGGCCAAGGAAGGACGGTTGAAATACCTTCAGAACAGGGTTTCCATGAGCATGGTCCATTTGCAGATGTACACCAAAAACGCGTCAGAGAGCGGCGCTACTGTTTCATATTTCGGAAAAATGTGGAATGCCCTGAAAGACGGATTCAACAACATTGCAACTTTCTTTCTCGGATTGCTTCACATTTGGCCATTTATCCTTATTTTCGTAATAGGATTTGTCTTTCTCCGAAGACGCTTCCGCAGAAAAACCACTTGACAATGTTATCATTACTAAAAAAAAGATATATAATTCCTGTCGTAGCCGGCGGGTTTTTATTCGTAGGCGTCAGCTTTAAGCAGGACTTTTTTGAAATCGCAAAACAGATTGAAATCTTCACCACGCTGTTCAAGACCGTGAACCAGAATTACGTGGATGAGGTCAATCCCGGAGAGATGATGGACAAAGCCATTAAAAGCATGCTCGCCGATCTGGATCCGTACACCAACTATTTCAATGAGCAGGATGTAGCCCGTTTCAAGATCAATTCCACAGGCGAATACACCGGTATTGGTGCCATGATCAACCGTAAAGACGGAAGATTGATTATCGTAGAGCCATATAAAAATTTCCCGGCTGACAAAGCAGGATTAAAAGCAGGAGACGAAATCGTGCAGATAGGCGATGTGAATCTGGTAGATTTTAAGGAAGACGCCGGAACGCTTTTACGCGGTGCCAAAAACACTAAAGTCGACATTAAATACAAGCGTCAGGGAAAACTCCTGAACACACAGATTACCTTAGATGAGGTAGATGTGAAAGCGGTGCCGTTTTCTTCACTTTTATCCGATAAGAAAACCGGTTATATTGTGCTTTCCCAATTCAATGCCAAAGCTTCCTACGAAGTAAAAGAAGCCCTGCAGAAACTGAAAAACGAAGGCGCCGATAAAATCGTATTGGACCTTCGCGGAAACCCCGGCGGTTTGTTACATGAGGCAGTGAACATCTGTAATCTTTTTGTGCCTCAGGGCGAAGTTATCGTAACCACCAAATCGAAAAGCGACAAGCACAACAATATCTATAAAACCCAGAAAGCACCTGTTGATCTTGAGATTCCGTTAGCGGTTTTGGTTGACGGAAAAAGTGCTTCGGCTTCAGAAATTGTTGCGGGAGCTTTACAGGATTTAGACCGTGCCGTAATCATCGGAACCCGCAGTTTCGGAAAAGGACTGGTGCAGCGCCCGTTGGATCTGACCTACGGAACCCAGGTAAAAGTTACGATTTCAAGATATTATACGCCTTCCGGCAGATGTATCCAGGCTTTGGATTATACGCATAAAGACAAAGACGGAAGAGCCATCCGCACCGAATCGAAAAACTATAACGCTTTCAAAACAAAAAAAGGCAGAACCGTATATGACGGCGGAGGCATCCAACCCGATGTGGAATTAGCCGAAACCAAGCAAAGCACTATCGCCGCAGCCCTTTTACGAAGCGACGGCATCTTCAATTTTGCCACGGATTATTTCTATAAAAACCCGAACCTGGGCACAACCATTCCCACGATTACCGATACGGACTTCGCCAACTTCAAAGCCTTCCTCAAAAAAGAGAATTTCCAGTTGGATACCGAAACCGAAGTCGCACTTAAAAACACGATGATTGCTGCGAAAAAAGAACGAATCGACGAATCCATTTCGGCGGAGTACCAACAATTGCTCTCGGCCCTGCAGCGAAGTGAAGAAAAAGAGCTTGAAAAACACAAAGACGAAATCAAGAATTTATTGTTGGATGAAATCATAAAACGTTACCAATACCGCGAAGGTTTGTATCTGTATTACACCAAAAGCAATTCCGAAATAACAAAGGCGATGAGCGTGTTAAATAATCCTACGGAATACAATAAAATACTGAAAAACTAAATTTCAGTTCGTTTTTGGTTGTGCTATCCTTTTTTATGATAATTTTGTGACAATTAAATTTTTCAAAAAGTGAGTTCACACAGTAGTAATCACCTGAACAAATTAACGTTAGGTGGTTTAGTTGTTACCTTAGGAATTATCTACGGAGATATTGGTACCTCTCCTCTTTATGTAATGAAAGCGATTGTTGGCAAACAGGCCATCGACTCAGATGTAGTGCTGGGAGCGATTTCCTGCATCTTCTGGACGCTGACACTGCAAACCACACTGAAATATGTTATTTTAACGCTTCGTGCTGATAATAAAGGCGAAGGAGGGATTTTCTCGTTATATACCCTGGTTAAGAAACTGAAGAAAAAATGGCTGATTGTTCCGGCTATCATCGGGGGTAGTGCGCTGCTCGCCGACGGTATCATCACCCCTCCAATTTCTGTAGCATCCGCTGTGGAAGGATTGCGTGCTTACAACCCGGAATTAAATACAATACCAATTGTAATCGCGATTTTATTCGTGCTGTTTTTCATTCAGCGCTTCGGAACCAAATTCGTAGGGAAGTTTTTCGGACCTATGATGTTGCTCTGGTTTGGGATGCTTGGGATTTTAGGAGGTATTCATTTGTTTAGTAATATCGCCGTTTTAAAAGCGTTGAACCCTTATTACGCCTATCATTTGCTTCAGGTACACCACGAAGGATTCTATGTTTTAGGCTATGTTTTCCTTTGTACTACAGGTGCTGAGGCTTTATACAGCGACTTAGGTCATTGCGGCATTAAAAATATCAGAATCAGCTGGATTTTCGTAAAAACCATGCTGGTAATCAACTATTTCGGACAGGGTGCTTATTTGATTGCACATGAAGGAAGCACATTGACTCAATTGAGCGGAAGCACGAGCAACCCCGGAAATCCATTTTATTTAGTAATGCCGGATTGGTTTTTACCTTTCGGAATTGCGATTGCGACCTCGGCGGCTGTTATTGCTTCCCAGGCTTTGATCAGTGGTTCGTTTACGTTGATTTCTGAAGCTATGCGTCTGAATTTCTGGCCGAAAGTACGCGTAAAATACCCAACCGAATTGAAAGGGCAATTATACATTCCTTCGATCAACTGGCTTTTATTCGTGGGTTGTGTCTTCATCGTTGTTCACTTTGAAGAATCCGGAAACATGGAAGCGGCCTACGGTTTAGCGATTGTATTGTGCATGATCATGACTACGATCCTGCTTGGTTTCTTCATGGTATTAAAACGCTACAACCCATTCCTGATTGTGTTGATCCTGGCTACTTACCTGTCCATTGAGCTTTCATTCTTTGTAGCGAACATTGACAAATTCCCTCACGGGGGTTATGTTTCCGTGTTCATTGCCGGTCTCTTGGCTTTTGTTATGGTAGTCTGGTTTACGGCGAAGAAGATCCGGAAAGAATATACCGAATTTGTCAAAATCAATAATTTCAAGAACGTTATCTCCGATTTGAGTAATGACATTTCTATCCCAAAATATGCCACGCACCTGGTCTATCTGACTAATGCCGGCATGAGTGATGAAATTGAATCAAAAATTGTATATTCGATCCTGCAAAAACGACCAAAACGTGCTGATATCTATTGGTTTGTCCACGTAAATGTTACCGATGAACCCTATGAAATGGAGTACCGCGTGCGCGAAATCGAGAAAGACGATATCATCCGTGTTGACTTTTACTTAGGTTTCCGTGTGGCACCGCGTATCAACCTGCTTTTCAAAAAAGTAGTACAGGATATGGTGAAAAAAGGAGAGGTAGACATCACCAGCCGTTACGAGTCATTGCAGCGAAATAATGTTATCGGGGATTTCAAATTCGTCCTGATTGAGAAATTTATTTCTTATGACAACGATTTTCCTTGGTATGAACGAATAATTTTAGATATTTACTTTTTCCTTAAGAAAATCAGTTTGTCGGAAGAGCAGGCTTTTGGATTGGACAGCAGTTCCGTGAAAGTCGAGCAATATCCGATCCTGATTCATCCGCCGGGAGAAATTAATTTAACACGTATAAAAGACCGTAGTCATCACCATTAAGATGAAAAGAGCATTTTTTTTCCTGCTGTTATTTGCTAACCTGCTTTCTGCACAGGAAGAAGTAGTGCATTCTGTATATTTCGAGTTTGACAAATTCAACCTTGATGAAAAACAAGCCAACGATGTGGTAGCCTTCGTAAAAGCGATTGATACTTCGCGCATTGAAAGCGTTCAGATATACGGATATTGCGACGACAGGGGAAAAGATGCTTATAACTACAAACTTTCGAGCAAGAGAGCCAATACCATTAAGGCGAAACTTATTGAAAAAGGCATAAAAAACATAATTATTGTTACGATCGAGGGGAAAGGAAGAATCCTGATTGATGATGATATTATCGATAACCTGCCGGAAGTACGCCAAAAAAACCGACGTGTCGATGTAGTGATGAACTTCAAGCCGGTGCCGCCAAAACCGATTCCCGGGGTATACAAAGACCTGAAAAAAGACCTTGTTGTAGGTGACCGCATTTACCTGGAAAAGATTTTGTTTGACAACGGAAGCAGCAGACTTACTGCGAAATCAAAGCAGGAACTGGAACGTGTAGCGCGTATCCTTCACAGATATAAAAATATCGAATTCGAAATTCAGGGACATATTTGTTGTACGCCTACCTTCCAACGTGAAGCCATCGACAAAGGCACCCGCAAAAGAATGCTTTCCATCAACAGGGCTGAAGCCGTTTACAAATATTTGATTTTTAAAAGAATCGACAAGAAAAGAATGACTTTTAAAGGTTATGGAAACACCCGTCCTTTAGGAAATGGCCCGGAACAGGACCGACGTGTGGAATTGGTTATTACAAAAATCTAACGGCTTATGAAGAGAATCTTTACGCTGCTTTTTTTATTCGGCCTTACTTTGAGTCATTCGCAGGAACTGACCCAGGTGAAAACCGACAAATATTCCGTTTATTTTGATTTTGACAAGCACAAGCTAACCGACGAGGAAGACAAGCGCCTTAAGGATTATGTAGCAAGTTTGGGTAATATCGTAATCCTTTCCATCGGACTGGAAGGTTTTTGTGACGACCGAGGAAGTATCGAATACAACCGTCTGCTTTCACAACGCCGCGCCAAAACCGTTTCCGATATCCTTCAGGAAATTGCCTCAAAGCAAAAAAACGTGGAAGGAAAAGGGAAAATCGATTTACGGATTACGGAGCTTAAGCTTAGTGATGACGAACTCGATGCCACGCGCCAGCTCAACCGAAGAGTAGATGTTTACCTGGAATATTTCCACAATGATTTTATTGATTTAAGTAAGCCAAAAGATTCGCTTCCAACAAAATTAGAGGCAGAAAACCGTCAATTACGACTAAAAACCTTTGAAGACAAACCGTTGAAAGTAGGCGACATCATCAAGCTGAAAGATTTATACTTTGAAGGTGGGAGAGCTGTCCTGCTAAGAAAATCCGAAAAACAGCTAGAAAAATTGCTTGACGAGCTTCGCAACAACCCTAATTTCAAATTCCAGATCCAGGGCCATGTGTGCTGCATCGATACCGATTATTTCAGGGATGCTGTTGACGAAGATACCGGAATCAACAACCTTTCAGAAGCACGGGCTAAAGCTATTTTCGCTTATCTGATCGCCAACGGAATTCCGGAAGACCGAATGACCTACAAAGGGTACGGCCGTGATTTCCCGTTACAAGGCGAGAAAGAACGCAACAACAAGCGTGTGGAAATCTGCATTACCAGTATTAATTAGCCGCGTTTCATCTCGATATGCGGAATGTCATCCTCAAGATACATTTCGCTGGTCTGCACAAACCCGTGGCTTTCATAGAATTTTTGGAGGTATAGTTGTGCTGAGATCGTGATTCTATCGGTGCCAAATTCTTCCGAAACGCCTTTTATGGCAGCGGTCATCAGATCGTGTCCCCATTTCTTATCCCGAAACGAGGGCTTCACAATCACGCGTCCAATCGAAGCGTTCTCAAAATAATCGCCCGGCCGGAATAAACGTGCATAGGCTACCAAAATGCCTTCATACATACCTAAAACGTGCAATGCCTTTTGATCTTTGCCGTCAATATCCTGATAAACGCAGTTTTGTTCTACCACAAACACTTCGGAACGCAATTGCAGTATTTGATATAGTTCAGACAGAGAAAGTGCTTTAAAAGGCTTTATTTCGAATTTCGGCTTCATGTGTTCTTAGTGTTTTAAAAAGTGTATGGATTTTATGATCGACTCAAGTTCGAAAATCATGTCGCGTTTCGTGCTCGATGGATTATAGGCAAAGCCTTCAACAATTACAATGCGTTTGTTTTCCGGATCTTCAATAGCGTAGTTTAGAAACGGGCCGTTCATAAAGTTATCCTCCAGTTCCCAGGCGCCTCTTATTTCGTGGGCTTTTTTCTCATCTATCCTCGTCGCGGACAAATACGGATAATAGCTTTCCTCGGTTATCATAGCAGATTTATCCGGCATGCCATGAATGTATCTTTTTCCGATAGAATCGCGCAACCGCACCATGTTTTCCACGGGATTTTTGTCTGTAAAGGCATTCATCGGAACTTCATAAATCAAAAGATTGGCATTCCCTGAAGGCAGGTCTTTCTTCAGCCAGATAAACTTGTCTTTAATCAGTGCATAAGTAAAGTTATTCGGAACCTGAATGGTAAAATCGAATGCTTCTTTGATTTTCTTATCGTTCAATAGCGCTTTCGAAGTAGCTTTCTGACTCTCAATGATTTCGTAAAATTTAATGCTGCTGATCAGGGTTTCTGCGTGAAGGTCAATTGTCTGGATAATTTCATGCAGGTTGTGGCCGGTAATATAGAACACATTTTGCGGGGATGCGTATTGGTCAATTACGTGCTTGAATTCGGGATTCAGCGCTTTGGTAACGACAACGATGTTTCTGCCCAGCTTGACATCGTTGTTAAAGATTTTCGGGGAATATTGATTGATGGTGAACAGTGGTTCTTCGTCCTGCAAACCGTCTACCGGAGCGGCGAGTTTTTTTCGGAGCGCATCGCCCACATCACCGTTCCACAACACATCGTCTATGATCAGGGAAATGGTGTTGATTTTACCGGTGGAATTGGGCAAGACAAGATCTTCCTGCCTTTCGTTTTTAGTGCAGGAAGCCAAAGCCAGAAGCAGCAACAGGCCGAAAAAAAAATTCGCTTTTCTCACAGTGTTGTTTTGAAAAGCGAATTTACTAAAATTATCCGTTGATTTTGAGTTTCATTCCGGGTCTGATGTTATCGCCCTTGATGTTGTTGAGTTTTTTAATTTCGGCCACCGTAGTACCTTGTTTTTTAGAAATGCTGATTAAAGAATCCCCTTTCTGTACTACGTACATTCTCTCCTTCTCAAGCTGGCGCTCTCTGATGGATTTTTTGGTTTCCTTTTTCTCTTCTTTTTCCACTGAAGCTACAGCGTCTGCAGGAGCCTGGATTTTGATTTCCTGGCCGGCAGCAAGGCCTTCGTTATCCATCGCATTCCATTCTTTCAATTGCGCGATGGTTACGTTATTTTTAGTGGCAATCTGCGTAAGGTTGTCGCCTTTCTGCACTACATATACTTTTTCAGTTGAAGCCACTTCTGTTTTCACAGCCGGCTCAGTAACCTTAAGTGTATCCGCTTTCTTCTTCTTTGCTGATTTGTCCGCTACTACTACCGTGGTTTCATACTGGATTTTCAGCTTCTGGCCCGCATTCACATTATTGCCTTTGATTTTGTTCCATTTTTTCAATTCGGCAATGGAAACATTATTCTTATCAGAGATCTCGGAAAGGTTGTCACCGCGTTTCACAGTGTAAAACTTGGTTTTCATTTTCTTAACCGATTTTGTAGCAACTTCTTCTTCATACTGGCTATCGTTCGAAGCTATAGCAGTTTGAGTAGAATCGGCGTCAAATGTTCTTGGTTTTTTAACCTTGAAAATCTGTCTTTCGCGTTTGCTGTCTTCGTAATCGATATAAGCATATACTTTATCTTCGTTGGAAGTGAAAATCGCCAGTTTGTTTTTCGGCAAACGTAAGAAATGAGCTTTATCAGAAACAAAAGGAACAATGCTGCGTTTGTAAATAGGGTTTAGGAAACGCAATTGCTCTTCCGGCATGTCTAATAAATCCGCGATTTGCTTGAATGACATTTGTTTCTTCACCATTACGGTATCCGTTTCGAAATAGGTCATAGGAGCACGCTGAGGTACAATTCCATGTTCTTTTTTGTATTCGTAAACATACATCGTAGCATAAAACGCCGGCAAATAGCCTTGGGTTTCCTGATGCATATATTTTCTGATGTTCCAGTAGTTGGTGTGGCCTCCCGAGCGACGGATCGCTTTGGAAATGTTGCCCGGTCCCGTGTTGTACGATGCTAAAACTAAATCCCAGTCGCCAAAAATTCGGTACATGTTCGTGAAATACTGGCATGCCGCTTCGGTAGCTTTCAACGGATCGTAACGCTCATCCACATACGAATTCACCTCAAGATTGTATTGCTTTCCGGTTTCAAACATGAACTGCCATAAACCGCTCGCCCCTACCCTTGATTTTGCCAACGGGTTGAGTGCTGATTCCACAATCGCCAAATACTTGATTTCCAAAGGAAGATCGTATTTTGCCAATTTGGATTCGAACATCGGGAAATAGTATTCCGAAATCGCCATTAAACGCTCGAACGCACGCGGCCGATTCTTTAAAAACGATTTGATTACATTTTCCACCGTGGGATTGTATTCCACATTGAAGGGTGATTTCTGATTTAATTTCTCCAGTCTCTCTTTTAAAAGCTCTGTGCTTAAATCATAAGAGACAGTCTCGCCGGAGTTTACCTTGGCGATGTCGGATTGCATGTTATCAAAAAGGTCCTGATTGTTTAGTTCTTTCATCCACATCTCATCGATGCAGTTGCTGGTCTCGTGGTGTACGAAAGTCGCTTTAATAGAATCTAAGTAAGATAGCTTTGGGAGCTGATTGATCTGCACTTGGTTTTCGGAAGCGTCCTGTGCCGAAGCGACGAACCCCATTATCCCGAAAAGTAATGTTAATGCTTTTGTTTTATTCATACACTCAATCTTATAACATGTTAATAATCAATTCCTTATGAGTTTTGCAAACATACTGGATTATAACTAAAAAATTGTCTAATTTATTGTTAAAACTTAAAATTTTAACATAAAATAGCCGCGATGCCCGGTAACGTTTTGCCTTCCAGCATCTCCAGCATTGCCCCACCACCAGTGGAAACATAGCTCATTTTAGGCTCTAAACCGAACTGTTTAACCGCTGCGACAGAATCACCACCGCCTACAAGCGAAAAGGCACCATTTTTAGTCGATTCTGCGATAAAGTTGCCTAATGTTACGGTTCCCTCTGCAAATTTTTCCAATTCGAAAACGCCTAATGGTCCGTTCCAAAGAATCGTTTTCGACTCCATAATCACAGATTTCAGTCCTTCTAAAGTTCTCGGACCTACATCCAGCCCTTGCCATCCGTCGGGAATTTGGTTTACGTTTACGATCTGTGTGTTGGCATCATTAGAAAATGCATCAGCGATAACCATATCTATAGGCAAATGAATCTGTACATTTTTTGCTTTGGCTTTTTCTAAGATCTCTAATGCTAAATCCATTTTATCGTCCTCGCAAATAGAGTTTCCGATCTTTCCGCCTAAAGCTTTTATGAACGTAAACGTCATCCCGCCCCCGATAATCATGTGATCTACTTTATCCAAAATGTTTTCAATAACCGTAATTTTCGAAGAAACTTTCGAACCTCCTAAAACAGCCGTGACAGGCTTCTCTGAATTATTCAATACTTTGTTCAGGCTTTCGATTTCTTTGGCCAATAACAAACCGAAGCATTTGTGTGCCGGAAAAAAATCGGCTATAATCGTTGTGGAAGCATGCGCCCTGTGTGCCGTTCCGAAAGCATCGTTCACATAAATATGCCCCAACTTCGCTAATTGGTTGGCAAATTCAATATCGCCCTTTTCTTCTTCTGCGTAAAAACGCAGGTTTTCCAATAACAAAACCTCTCCCGGTTGCAAAGCGGCGGCAGCATTTTCAGCCACTTCCCCCATACAATCTGAAGCGAATTTCACCGGAACACCAAGCACTTCACTTGTTTTAGCCACAACATGTCGCAAAGAATACTTATCTTCAGCACCTTTCGGTCTTCCTAGATGCGACATCAAAATAACACTTCCGCCGTCTTTTAAGATTTTATCGATAGTCGGTTTTGCCGCCTCAATCCGGTTGGCGTCGGTAACATTGAAATTTTCATCCAAGGGAACATTGAAATCTACACGGATTATGGCTTTTTTGCCTGCAAAATTGAAATCGTTAACGGTTTTCATTCGTATTATTTTGTTGTTGATTGTTTATTTATGAATCCGCAAATATACGATTTTTCTTTTTTCAGGTTTTTGTCTTATATTTTTTTGGCAAATTCTCATTTTCAATCCGATTTTAATCTTAGCAACTTTCTGTTATCTTTGCTTCATGCTATTTCAGGAAATATTAGGGCAACAACACATCAAAAGTCATTTAACCAAAAGTGCCGATTTGGGACGGATTCCGCATGCGCAATTGTTTGTGGGACCGGAAGGATCGGGTACGCTTGCCATGGCGATTGCTTATGCGCGCTACATTTTGTGCTCGAATGTTTCAGGTGAAAACTCAGGCGGGAATGAAGCCTGCAATCTGAAATTTGAGCATTTCTCGCACCCTGACCTGCATTTTGTATTTCCGGTCGCCGCCAATGAAGATGTGAAAACGCATCCCGTGAGCGATAATTTTATGAAGCAATGGCGCGAGTTTATAACCGATAATCCGTACGGAAGCCTTTTCGAATGGCTGAAATCACTAGGTATTCAGAACAAGCAAGGCTTGATCAATGTATATGAAGCGCAGGAAATTGTGAAAAAGCTTTCGCTGAAATCCTATGAAGGCGGTTATAAAGTGATGATTATCTGGATGGCCGATAAGATGAACATTGAAACGGCAAACAAGCTTCTGAAATTATTGGAGGAACCGCCGCAGAAAACGGTTTTCCTTCTGGTTACCGAAAACGCCGACGATATCATGCAAACGATTTTGTCCCGTTGCCAGGTGTTGGATTTTAAGGGATTGCCCGAAAGTGTTATCGCAGAAGCTTTAGTTTCTAAACATGCGATTGACGAAAAAATGGCTTTGCGCATCGCCCATCAGGCACAGGGAAATTACAATAAAGCATTGCAGCTTCTGCACAAAGATGAAACCGAATTTCCGTTTGAGGAATGGTTCGTGCAATGGGTCCGTGCCGCATTTCGTGCCAAAGGAAATGCCGCGGCGGTTTTGGATCTAACAGCCTGGAGTGAGCAAATCGCCGGTATCGGCCGTGAAGCCCAGAAACAATTTTTGCATTTTTGCGTGGAAATGTTCCGCCAGGCCTTATTGCTGAATTACGAATCGCCTTCATTGGTTTACATCGAGCCAACCGTGGAGAAATTCAAGCTGGAGAATTTTGCGCCCTTTGTGAACGGCAACAACATCAACGATATTTTTAAAGAGCTTTCCGATGCCATCTATCATATTGAGCGTAACGGAAACGCTAAGATTATCTTAACCGACCTATCCATAAAACTAACCCGATTAATCCATAAAAAATAATACATTATGACCAACACAGAAATTTTCGGCATCCTTATCCTGGCGTTTTTAGCCGTTACTTTTTTACAATCCGGATATGATAAAATCACCGACTGGAAAGGAAATATCGAATGGCTCAAGGGACATTTTTCACAAACATTTATTAAAGATCAGGTACCTGCTGCTTTAGCACTAATTCTTGTTTTGGAAATTATTGCCGGGGCTTTGTGCGTTGCGGGCGCGATTCAGTTGTTTGCCAACGGAAGTAGCGTAATTGCACACTATGGTGCGGTAATGTCTTGCATTACATTGCTGTTTCTGCTTTTCGGACAACGAATTGCAAAAGATTATGATGGCGCGAGAACCATTGTGATTTACTTCATCCCGGCGATTTTGGCGGTATATTGGTTGTAATTTTCCGGAAAACATAGTAAACAAAAAGCCGTAGAATTAAAATCTGCGGCTTTTTTATTTGGCTGCTTGCTCTAATGATTGAATGAATGGTTTAAAATTAATTGCTTATTAACTAATGAATTAACGATAAAGATCGCTTGTCTAATTTTTCAGGCTTGCTTTATACAGGCGCAGTTCATCCCAGGAAAATTTTTCCCCGTAAAGCTCTTTCAGCTCGCCGAGACTTTCTCCTTTGAAATCCTTGAACGCCAATCGTAAATCGGCAATTTTATCTTCAGGTAAAATATCTGAAAGTTCCATTATCTCCATCTGGATCAGTTTAGTGAAATGGCCGAAAATCGTTCCGGGCGTAAGTTTACGCTGCTTTGCGATTTCGTGTATGGAAAGGTTTTGCTTCCATAATTCCAGAGTTTCTTCGATAGTCGCTTTTTTCGGGGCTTTCTTTTTCTTCATTTTCGGTTCGTAATAAGAGGCATCGTCTTCGTCGTCTACTAATGCTGCATTTTCGCTTCTAAAGCGTTCGGCAACAGTCACTAATTTATTGATTTTATAATTCTTAGCTTCCTCCGAAAGCAAAGTATCTTTTGAAATCTCTTTTCCTTCTGCAACGATTTTTAAAAGCAAGCGTAATTTCTTCAGCTGCAAAACGGTCTTGATCTGCAGTTCTTCCAATGTTAAAAGCTCTTCGTAAAATGTTTTGACTTTTTTGATGCGTTTAATTTCTTCGATTTTCAGCAGCAATTCCTCCACGCCGGTATCGAGCGTTTTGAAAAAATAATCATGCGCCGCCTCGCAACGCTGACGTATAAAGTCAATATTCACGGGATTTTCAGAAAATAACTTATGCAACTGTAATTGAAATCCTGCAGAAGCATCCCCTATTTCCGCAATCCTGTCGGCATTGGTTTTTGCCCAATCTTTATGCTTGCTTTTTGGAGATTTAGGAGCTTCCGCATTGTAGCTAAAGCTGTGATTGCGCCATTCCTGGATCAGCGCTTTAAAGTCGAAGCCGTTACTCAGGCATTGAAAAAGGTAATTTTTAGTTTCGGATGTCAGCGAATTTTGCAAAATTTCCTCGCTCGCTTTGTTAGATGCGTACTCTATAACATCTTCTGCCGACGAAATGCCATTCATTCGCAGCGGAGAAAGCAAAATAAGGCCGTCTAACGAACGTAAACGCGAAAGAGCGACATATGCCTGCCCTGGCGCAAAAACATTCGATACATCCAACACAGCTTTATCAAATGTCAGTCCCTGGCTTTTATGAACGGTGATCGCCCACGCCAATTTAATGGGATAATGGGTAAAAGTCCCTAAAAGCTCCTCTTCTATTTCCTTGGTATTTTCGTTTACTTTATACCTAATGTTCTCCCATTCATAACGTTCCACTTCTATGGTTTTGTTCTCTTCAGGGAAATGCACGAGAATTTCATTATCGGAAAGTGACTTGATTACGCCCATTTTTCCATTAAAAAACTGCTTTTCGAAGGACAAATCGTTTTTTATAAACATCACTTGGGCACCAACTTTAAGCTGCAGCTTCTCCTCGACAGGATAAATTTTTTCAGGAAATTCATCGATAATTTCCGGCTTATAAGTGTATTGCTTTCCGGATAATTCCGCAAGAGATTCTGAGTTAATTGCATCTGCTTTGGAATTGTGGGTGGTAAGTGTGATGTAGCCTTTATTCGCTTTACTATCGAAATCGGGTTTCACGAATTGGTTAAGCACCTGAATATCAGAAGGTGTAATAGTATTATTTCTTAAATTGTTCAGTACAGAAATAAACTTATCGTCCGTCTGGCGGAAAATTTTGTCCAATTCGATATACAGTGGCGGGTATTGCTGCACCACATGCGAATGAAAAAAGAACATACCGCGATAGTATTTCTGGAGCATCTGCCATTCTTCATTTTTTACAACAGGTGGTAATTGTAATAAATCTCCTATAAATAAAACTTGTACGCCTCCAAAAGGGCGTTCGTTGCGGCGTACTTTCCGCATCATAAAATCCATGGCATCAATTACATCGGCCCGAAGCATGCTGACTTCATCAATAACAAGGAGTTCCATGTTCCGGATTACCGAGCGCTTGGTATTGTTCATGTTGAAATGACGACTCAAAGAATCCTGGTTTTCAAATTTTACGGTGTCGGAAAAATACGGAAGTTCTTTAGTATCAGGGATAAAGGCCGCGAAAGGCAACTGAAACATCGAGTGGATGGTTACTCCGCCTGCATTTAGAGCGGCAATGCCTGTTGGTGCCACAACGACCGTATTCTTGTGGGTTGTGGCAATAATTTCGCGAAGTAATGTGGTTTTACCGGTTCCTGCTTTCCCGGTTAGGAAAATCGAGCGGTTGGTTTGGTTTATGAACCGAAGGGCGTAGGCGGCTGGTGCTGATAATTGTTCCATGTGGCGTATAAATTAAGATGTGAAAATAATAAAAAAGCCTCCCGATTGGAAGGCTATTCAATTATTTTTTTTCCTCTGTTTTAGGTTCCTCCTCTTTTTTAGCGGAGCCTTTATATTTCTCGTTAAGTTCCTTACTGATGATTTCCGTAATGTCGTAACCTTCTTTTCCGTAAAGGACTGTCGCTGAGCCATCACCTGTTCCGTAAATGTAATCGAAGCCGTTTTTCTTGCCGTAATCCTCAATAAACGTTTTAATTCTTTTTACCAAGCTGTCATTTTCTTTATTGCCTTCCGCCTGCAATGCACGCATAATTGATTCTTGTTTCATTCCGATTTCCTGCTCTTTCTTCTGCAATTCCATTCCTTTAGCCTGAGCCCATGCCTGGCCTTTTAACTGTGCGTTTTGCTGGAATGCGGCTGCTTCACTTTGAAAACGGCTCGCTTCGGCACGTAACTCACGGCCCATTTCTTCTGATTTCACTTTCAGCTTATCTTCAATATCTTTAGCTTCTATATTTTCTTTCAGCAATTTTGAAATATCAATATATGCTGTCTTCATTTTATCTGCCGTCGGCGTTTCCTTATTGCAAGAAATAATTGCCAAAGCAGCAATCGAAAGTAAGATCAGTTTATTCATTTTTTTAAATCTGTTTTTATTAATATATTTTGTAAAAGTACTAATTCTGTTCAAAGTGCCAAAGATGGCAAATTTTCGGATGTAATAATTCAGTTTTTGGAAAAATTTAGACTATAAACTCTGTTTATAACTAACAAACATTACATAAATTAATCCTATTAAAATTGAATTTATTTAAAGCGTTCTAAGCGATTTTCTTTAAAAAGATAATAATTTACTTCCTGAAGGTTAATTTCGTTTAAAATGAAGCTTTATTTTACTTTTTAAGCGTTTTTTATCACATAAATATGTGAAGAATACTCAAAATTGCGTTTTGCTTTTAAATTTGATTGCAGTCCTATCAAAAACCCGTTGATGACATTCATTTTTCCGGTTTTATATTTTTCGGATAAAAGCGAAACATAAAAACTGTCGAAATACATTGGCAATACTTTTTTCAGCTTCATGCTTTCCTTCTCGAATAATTTTGAAATGGAAAGTTTAGAAAAATGCCAAAGATGTCTCGGAACATCATAAGCCGCCCAAAAATGTCCGTAATGCTGCGCATCATAAGATTTGAAATTCGGCACTGCAATTACAATAGTTCCTGTTGGTTTTAACAATCGCTTTAATTCCTGAATTTGTTTTTCAAGATTCGGAACATGTTCCAATACATGCCACATGGTAATCACATCAAAGGAATGATCTTCTAAGGCTTCTAAACTTTCTGCAAAAGAAACTCCTTTTTGAACAGCTATCGTTTTTGCTTTAGCACTAGGCTCAATTCCTGTCGTATTCCAATTTTGGTTATGGGCTTCCTGAAGAAAATCTCCGGTTCCGGCACCAATGTCCAAAAGCATCCCTTTATCGGGCTGCAGCGAAGTAATCAATTTTACTTTATCGCGTATGGCTTTTCTTTTGATGAAATGATAGACTTTCTCAAACAACGATCGCTTTCCGTCCGTATGGGAAATATAATCCTCGCTTTCATAATATTTCGAAAGGTTCTCCAAAGAAGGCTGCGGATGGGTTTTCAACAACTGCAGTTCGGGATCCAAAAGCAAATCAAAATGTTCTCCGGACACGGAATAATCGGTAACTTTTATAAAAACGTTCTGTTCTGAAAAATTCATTCTATTTTAAAATATTTTAAAGCTTTTCTTTGATAACGGGACTTTCCGGCGTAGTTTCACGTGGAACAAATTCAGATAGCGGGTAGCAGCTTGCAGATTTCAATCTGACTTCTGCATTCTGCATTCTGTAATCTCAACGCTATCTTCCCATATGAATTAACAAGATTGAAATATCCGCCGGTGAAACGCCGCTGATTCTTGAGGCTTGCGAAATGGTAACCGGTCTGATTTTTTTCAATTTCTCGCGGGCTTCATGTGAAATCGATTTCACGGTATCATAATCGAAACTGTCATGGATTTTTAAATCTTCCAAACGCGTTAGTTTATCTGCATTGGATTTTTCCTTTTCGATATATCCTGAATATTTGACTAAAATTTCAGCCTGTTCTACCACTTCCCTATCTAAATTATGTTCGTCGATGTATTCCACAACTTTTTTAAACTTAACAAAATCTTCCAGTTCCAATTGCGGTCGTGAAAAGACTTTAAACATTTTATCGGGCTGGGACATCGGTGCGGAACCTTTTTCTTCCAGAATCGGATTTGCTTCCTCCGGCTTCAGACTTGTTTCCTTGAAGAAATTGACAAAGGCTTCCGATTGGTCGCGTTTCTTTTCCATTCTTCGCAAACGCTCTTCACTTGCTAAACCAATTTCATATGATAGAGGCGTCAAACGATCGTCAGCATTATCTTGTCGAAGCAATGTTCTGTACTCAGCACGGGAAGTAAACATACGATAAGGCTCTTCTGTTCCTTTAGTAATTAAATCATCTATCAAGACTCCTATGTATGCTTCATTTCGCTTTAAAATAAATGGCGCTCTTTCCTGTACTTTTAAAGCAGCATTGATTCCTGCCATTAAACCTTGAGAAGCAGCTTCTTCATATCCGGTTGTTCCGTTGATCTGTCCGGCAAAATATAAACCTTCTACTAATTTAGTTTCTAAAGTATGCTTTAATTGTGTTGGCGGAAAGTAATCATATTCGATTGCATATCCCGGTCGGAAGAATTTCACCTTCTCAAAACCGGCAACAGAACTCAGCGCTTTAAACTGAACGTCTTCGGGAAGTGAGGTTGAAAATCCGTTCACATATACCTCCACCGTATTCCAACCTTCCGGTTCTACAAAAAGTTGATGACGGTCTTTATCCGCAAACCGGTTAATCTTATCTTCAATGGAAGGACAATAGCGCGGGCCTAAACTTTTGATTCTTCCGTTGAACATCGGCGAGCGGTCGAAACCTTCGCGCAATAAATCATGAACCAATTCCGAGGTATAAGTCATATGACAATCTCTCTGAAGCGTCAACGGTTTTATAGTTTCCAAATACGAAAACTTATCCGGGTTTTCATCACCGGGTTGTACAATCATTTTAGAATAATCCAAAGATCTTCCATCCACACGTGGCGGAGTTCCCGTCTTCATTCTTCCTGATTCGAAACCTAACTTTACTAAATCTTCGGTAATTCCGTAAGCAGCACTTTCTCCTGCTCTGCCACCTCCAAATTGTTTATCGCCAATATGAATCAATCCGTTTAGGAAAGTTCCATTAGTCAATACAACCGATTTAGCTTTTATCTCGATACCCAACGAAGTTCTGATTCCGGTAATTTTTCCATTCTCTGTTAAAATACCACCAACCATTTCCTGGTAAAAATCCAGATTCGGGGTTTGCTCGAGCATGCTTCTCCACTCTTCCGCGAATCGCATTCTGTCCGATTGCACACGTGGCGACCACATCGCAGGTCCTTTTGATTTGTTCAGCATCTTGAATTGGATGGCAGTTTTATCCGAAACGATTCCGGAATACCCCCCTAATGCATCAATTTCCCGAACGATCTGTCCTTTTGCAATTCCTCCCATTGCGGGATTACACGACATTTGAGCAATGTTCTGCAAGCTCATTGTAACCAACAGGGTTTTCGAACCCATGTTTGCAGCCGCAGCCGCAGCTTCAGAACCGGCATGACCGGCACCCACCACAATTACATCATATACATCTTGAAATAAACTCATTGTTCCACGTGAAACATTTTACTGTTTCAGTATTATAAAATTAATAACTTAATGTTCCACGTGGAACATTAATACTTTTTCATCTTCTTTTTGGCGCATTAACGCTTCGTCTTCTTCCGACTTATCTTTATAACCACAGTAATGTAAAATACCATGGATGATGACACGCTTCAATTCATCCTCGAAAGAAACACCAAAATCTTCAGCATTTTCCAGAACTCTTTCCACAGAAATGAAAATATCACCGTGTAATTCGTTTCCTACTGTGTAATCGAAACTAATGATATCGGTTAAGGTATCGTGATTGAGGTATTCCACATTCATTTTATGCAGAAACTCGTCATCGCAAAAGATATAACTAATCTCTCCTTCCTCTTTCTGCTCGGATGAAATAACACGAGAAATCCAGTCTTCGAATAACTGCTCATTCTCTAAATGAAAATCGGTTTCGTAATTAAAACTAATCATTGTTCTTGAAATAGGTCTGCACCTTTTGATTAAAATTAGGGCGCAAAGGTAAGCTTTGTCGGTTTAAAATCTCTACACTGTTTAAATATTCTTTTAAAGCCGCCGGCAGCTGAGTCGCCTGATTGTTAAATGCTTTGGTATTCGTTTGCGATTGCCTTTTGTTTTCCTCACCTTGTTGTTGAATAGCTTTATCCAATTTTAAAAGTTCGTGTTTCAATGCCAACATCTTTTGCAACGTTTCATTCTTAAAACCTTTGTTTAGTAATTGCTTTTCAATATCTTTCATTTGTTTAGCGGCATTCTGGCCCATTCCGCCCATACCTTCTTTTTCCAAAGCTTTTTGTAACGCTTCGCGTAGACGCTGTTGTTCTTTATAAATTTCCAAAACTTCTCCCGCATTGCCTTCTCCGTCTTGTCCGCCTTCACCTTCTTTCGATCCTTTCTTTCCATTTTTACTAGGCTCTCCTTCACCAGGCTGCTCCCCTTTTTTCATGCCTTTCTTCATCTTCTCGGATAAACCTTCCTGTTGCTTAATAATGTCCGGTAACTGCATGCCGCTTCCCTGACCAGGTTTAGGTTTGCCTTTGCCCTGACCTTGTCCCTGCATTTGCATGTCCATCTGCATATCATTCATGGCATCACTAAGAAAATCCGCTAACTTATTAGCTGATGTAACCGAATATTGCTGATGCGAAACCCCTTTTGGTATATTATTTTCTGCGAGATTATCAATAGATTTATCTACATTGTACTGTACGCTTCCAACCTCTTTCGTAATCATCTCCGAGATTCTTGGATTGCGTAAAGACATCGCAAACAAACTATCATCTACATGTTTGAATTGATTTTTTAGATCCTGCTGCTTTTTTAACAATTTGTTAAATCCAATAGTACGACTGGAATTTGATTTAAAGTTCCGCATCAAATCTTCCTGAGAAAAAGAAAAAGCTAATAAATTATCAAGGATCTGACGGAGCATTTTAACATCTTCTTCCATTTGTTCCATCTCGCCCATCTCCATCGAATCCTTCATTTTCTGGCTCATCTGCTGCATTTTCTGCGCTGCCGATTTCTGTTTAGGTTTTGCTTTAGACTGATTTTGCTTCTGCAATTCTTCCGATGCTTTTTTCAGATCTTCGTCAACACTTTGCTGCTCCTGTTTATCATTCGGAATGTCCATTGGTGCTTTTAACTCTTTATTTTCCTTGTCGAGCTCTTTTAAATCTTCCTGAATTTTATCAAATTCTTTATTAATATCATCTTGATCTTTAGCATTATTATCTTTGCTATCCGATAACTTCTCTTCCTTTTTAGAAAGTTCATCTAATTTGTTGGCAATCTGTTCCGCTTTTTTCTCCACGTAAAAGCGTTTTGTCATTTCGACTAACTGCTCCAGACTTTTAGTTTGATCTTTAGTATTCTGTTTCAGTTTATCAACTTTATCGAATAATTCTTCCTCTTTCAGTTTATTGGTCAGCTCTTCCAGTTCTTTCAGAAGTTTTTCATTCTTCTCAATTTCCTTTTCATTTTTCTCCAGACGTTTCAATAATTCTTCTTTAAAGTCATCTTTCTTCTCCGGATTGAATTGCTCTAAATTCTCTTCTAATTTTTTTGAAAATTCTTTCATCATCTCGTCCTGCTGTTTCTGACGATTGATAAAATCCTGTACTTTCTTCTGATCTTTAAAATCAAGATTCGTTTTCTCTTTTCCTAATTTTTGAAGCTTATCAAGCTCCGATAATTGCTTGTCCTGATTCTTAATCGACTTTTCTAAACTGTTGATATTCGAATTCTGCTCCTGTAAGTTCTGCTCTTCCTTCTCTTCCGCAGTCAATTCACGATGCGAGAAAACCGAAGATTTAGAACTCTTGTAATTATGAATCGCATCATTGTCAAAAACCTCAAAATAATAATCATAAGCAACACCTTGCTGAATGCTCAATCCATCAGGGAAACTGTACACAAACTGATCAAAGGCTGTTTTTTTCACGGCTAATGTTCCACGGCGAACCTGTGCAGGCTGATCTTTCGGATAAAAGACAACCTGAAGTCTCGTTAAACCGTAATCATCTGAAACCTGACCCAGCACAACATTCTTTTTCAGCTTCAGAGTATCCGGGGCTGACTGAACTGAAATGGTAGGATACTGATCTTTAACCGTTGTGATCTGATAATTCAGTTTTTCGTAATTTTTTACGTCTTTGTTTGAAGTAATAATTTGATAATCAGTATTTTGAAGTATATTTTTAGCTAATAGAAATGAATTCTCACTGCGCTGAAAAACTGTCTGTCGTGAATTACTTAAATAGACCACAGACGAAGTAGCCAATGCATCTACTTTCCACGTAACTTTAGTACCTTCCGGAACTACAGCATTTCCTGTTCCACGAATAACTTCAGTCTTTTTACTTAAATACGAAGGAAACTGTAAAACCATTTCGAAATTAGCTATAGTCGGAACAGCTACTACATTCAACTCATATTCCTTTGATTCCACATCGTTAGCTTCTAAATGAAATGCAACCGACTTCATTGTATTTTCAAACTTATATTGAAATTCACCTGGTTTCGTATTCTCAAGATAATAGCTTTCTTCCCCAATTCTGATCACAGCATTCTCAGGGATAATCGTGCCATTGGTCTTAACCTGCAATAAAAAATCCTTTCCCTGTTCTGAGGTCAGGTTCTGGTTCACAATCTGAAATTCAAACGGAGCCGGAGGCGTATACTGTTTCTGGAAATGCACTACCCTGTCAAAACTTTGAGTAATCATTCCCAAATTTCCGCTAAGCATGAAAAATAAAAGCAACAACAACGGAACCGCTGCATAAGGAAGATACTTCGTGTTATTTTTATAATTGATAGCATTGCTGAACGGAATCGGCTGCAAATTTTTTGCTTTCTGTTCAATAGACGCTAATAATAATTCTGAAGAATCCGACTGCTCATTCAGCTGAAGGAAATTCGTAAGCTTATCACTCACTTCCGAAAAATGATTTCCAATAATTCTTGAGGCTTGGGCATAATCGATTCCCTTCTGAAGCTTCACTAATTTAAAAATCGGAAACAGGATAAAACGCAACAAAAGAAAAACTTCCACAATAATAAATAACCAAAAAAGGAAACTTCTTCCTCTTGGCTGCAGCCAAAGAAAATGTTCCACAAGCAATGTGAAAATAAAATAGAGCAAACCCAACCCTATAAAAAGTATCGAACCTTTGAGCAATTCATTGGCGTAATACTTTTTTATGAAGGCTTCGAGCTTAAGAAATATGCTATTTTTCGCTTCCAAAATCTGCATGCTTAGTTATAACCGATAAAATTACAATTTTAAATAAAACCAAAAACTATAAAATACGTTAAAGAATGCTTCAGACAAAAATCAATTTTATTTTTTCAAAACAAAGAGTTGTCAACATTCATTAAATAAAAGAAAAAAAGATTTTAATTAAATTTAAATTTATGATTGTTATTATAGCTTGTTAATAGTGGCAATAACTTTATTTTTAAAAGCATTGTTTTAGGGTTATATGTTTTTATACCGGGTTATCAACATACTGTTTTTGTAGTAAAAGCTTGTAAATCAATTTACCTTCTACAGTTATTAACAATCGTTGAAATGTATTTTTTTACTGTTAATCTTAATAATTAACAACCGGGATTCCTGTTAATAACTGTGCTTCTGTTCTTGATAAATAAAAAGTAAAAAGTAAAAACTTCACTAGGATTTCTCAAACGCGTTTTGGATTATAAAAATTTCCGTTAGAAACAAAAAACAGTTGTAAAATTCTATCTTAAGTTATCAACAAAAGTTGTTAATCGGTAAAAGCTTGTTTTTCAGCGATCAGCAGAATTTAATTAACATTCTGAAAAATTCACGTTAAATTCTTATATAAAACTAAAATTACAATGCTTATTTATTACGATTTTACTAATGATACTTTTTTAATAGTAAAGCAAATACTTTGAAATAAAGCAGTTACACAAACCTTAAGTTGCAAATCAATTGTTGATAACTTAAACCTGCACTAAAAAAACTGCTGCTTCTAACTTTTAACTTCCAACTTAAAAGTATCTTTGTGCAAAATTTTACTAAAATGTCAAAACCGGTTAGAGTGCGTTTTGCACCGAGCCCTACTGGGCCTTTACATATAGGTGGTGTTCGAACTGCCTTGTTTAATTATTTGTTTGCTAAAAAACATGGTGGAACTTTTTACTTACGTGTGGAAGATACTGACCAGAACCGTTTCGTTCCCGGTGCAGAAAAATATATAATGGAAGCATTGGAATGGTTGGGTATAGCTCCGGATGAAACCGTTGGGAAAAATGAAAAATTTGGACCGTACCGTCAAAGCGAAAGAAAACCTTTGTACAAGCAATACGCCGATCAGCTGATTGCTTCGGGTTGGGCGTATTATGCTTTTGATACGGCAGAAGCGTTGGATCATTTGCGAAAAACTACGGAAGAAGCCGGAAATACTTTTATATATAACCACACCGTTCGTGAGCAGTTGGATAATTCCCTGACGAATGCTGCAGAAAAAGTGGCGGAACGAATTGCTAATGGTGAAGAATATGTCATCCGATTCAAAACGCCGGTGAATGAAACATTACATTTAAAAGATATCATCCGTGGCGATATTAAGTTTGAAACCAATTTATTGGACGATAAAGTATTGTTTAAAAGCGATGGGATGCCAACGTATCATTTAGCGAATATTGTGGATGATCATTTAATGGAAACCTCACATGTAATTCGTGGGGAAGAATGGTTGCCTTCGTTGCCGCTTCATAATTTATTATACAAAGCTTTCGGATGGGAAGCTCCGGAATTTGCGCATTTGCCATTGATTTTAAAGCCGGTAGGCAATGGAAAATTATCTAAGCGTGACGGGGATAAATTAGGATTCCCGGTATTCCCGTTGGATTGGAACGACCCTGTTTCCGGAGAGAAATCGTCCGGATACAGAGAAAAAGGTTTCTTCCCGGAAGCAGTAGTGAATTTCTTAGCGCTATTAGGCTGGAACGATGGAACCGATCAGGAATTATTTTCTTTAGAAGAATTAGCGAAAAAATTCGATTTAAACCGAGTACATAAAGCCGGTGCTAAATTTGATCCAGAGAAAAACAAATGGTTCAATCATAAATATCTTGTGCAGCAAAGTGACGCTACTTTAGCGAAGGCCTTTGCTCCTACGTTAGTCGAAAAGGGAATTTCAGTTTCTGAAAACGAGCTGACGTTAATCGTTTCCTCAATTAAAGAAAGAGCGCATTTCGTTTCCGAATTTTGGGAACTAAGTGATTTCTTCTTTGTGGCACCAACGAGCTATGATGAGAAAGCAGCTAAAAACTGGAAAGAAGAAACACCGGGACTAATGCAGGAACTGATTTCCGTATTGGAGAATATCGGGGACTTCACTTCGGTAAACATCGAAACGATTGTTAAGGACTGGATGACGAAAAATGAAATCGGGATGGGCAAAGTGATGCAGCCGTTCCGTTTGAGCCTTGTAGGTGCCTTAAAAGGTCCGCATTTGTTCGACATCGTGGAACTGATAGGAAAAGAAGAAACCGTGAAACGACTGCAGAACGCGATTGCCACATTATAAAAATAAAAAAAGCCCTGAATTTCAGGGCTTTTTTGTTATAAGTTAAACAGCACTTGTCCGCTTAAAATTCCCAGATGCCCGTTAAAGCTGCTGTTGTTGTTGGCCGCCTGCAATTCATCTTTTTTGTTGAGTTTGTTCAGGAAGTTGTTCGCTCCAAACTGATAATTCAGGATTACGCGTACCCTTCTGTTTCCGGCCGAAAGTCCTGCATAAAGATTTCCGTTGATGCGGGTAACATCGGTGATGTCTTTCGCGGTTAAAGCGGTTCCGCTCACGAAATTGTTTTCATATTTATCGTCAATTTTCAACTTATCGTTGAACTGAATCACCGGCCCGAAATCCAAAGAAACATGATCTTTTACAACATTATAGCTTAACAGCAAACGAATTTGGGCACCCATAAGTTTGTACTTTACATCCTCAGAAAGTGTGTGTACCGAAAAATTACTTTCCATGAACTGCATTCCGAAAATCATACTGAAGTTATTATAGTAGTTGCCCCGCACCTGCATTCCGGCTGCCCATCCCATTTCCGGTTTGGTGTCAAAATCGGAAGTTAACAAAGAAGTATAGGTAACACCCCCATAGATTCCGATACGGTTTCCGTCGCGGTAGCCATGCTGGGCATTAGAAATTAAGGTAAAAAAAAGGGCTGAAAGAAGAACTATTTTTTTCATGAAAGTGCATAAATTTCGGCAAATGTAAACATATGATAACATATTTATCAAAAACCCTGTAACTTTTAATTCTTTGTAACGTATAATCTTACGTAACCAAACTTCAATCATTATGAACATTCCATTACTTGTTATCCTTGTTGTAGGATTTTTTCTTTTTCTGGCGTCGTTCTTCACCGTTAAACAGCAATCGGCTGTGATTGTGGAGCGTTTCGGAAGATTCAACAGTATCCGACAATCGGGTTTACAGATTAAAATCCCGGTATTCGACCGAATTGCCGGAAGGGTGAATTTAAGAATTCAGCAATTGGACGTTATTATCGAAACCAAAACCAAGGACAACGTGTTCGTGAAAATGAAAGTTTCCGTGCAGTTTAAGGTGCTTCAGGAGAAAGTATACGATGCTTTTTACAAACTGGAATACCCGCACGATCAGATTACTTCGTATGTATTTGACGTAGTGCGTGCCGAAGTACCGAAACTGATCTTAGATGATGTTTTTGAGCGCAAAGATGACATCGCTATAGCAGTGAAACGAGAGTTGAATGAAGCGATGACAACCTATGGATATGAAATCATCAATACTTTGGTAACCGATATCGATCCGGACATCCAGGTGAAAAACGCGATGAACCGAATCAACGCGGCCGATCGTGAAAAAACCGCAGCGGAATATGAAGCGGAAGCACAGCGTATCAGAATCGTAGCCAAAGCTAAAGCAGAAGCAGAAAGCAAGCGTTTGCAAGGTCAGGGTATCGCCGATCAGCGAAGAGAAATTGCGCGCGGATTGGTAGAAAGTGTGGAAGTGTTGAATAATGTGGGTATCAACTCACAGGAAGCTTCGGCTTTAATTGTGGTGACGCAACATTATGACACACTACAAGCCATAGGCGCTGATACCAATTCAAACCTGATTTTATTGCCAAATTCACCACAGGCCGGAAGCGACATGCTGAACAACATGGTAGCTTCTTTCTCGGCGAGCAACCAAATTGGGGAAACGATGAAAAAGATGCCGCAGCGCATTAAGAAAAAAGACGATCACACGTCATTGGATTACAATCCGTCCGATCCGGAATAAGAAATTGTAAAGCATAAAAAAAGAGGTCAACTGACCTCTTTTTCATTTTACGAACTTTCGCATTATAAAAGGAAGTACGAATTTCTGAAGTAATCCAAATTTGGTAATTGAGCTTCCGACATTTTCTACAACATTCATTATCATATTGTTAGGAGTAAATCTGTCGACAGTTTTCTCGACCGAAAGAGACAGTTTTTTCAGGTCAATTTCTTTCTGGAGTTTTAGTATTGCTAAATCTCTGTCAATGTCCTCATAAGAGGTATAAACTGTAGTTTCCATATGCCGGGATTAATCGTTAAAAAAGACTTTTGAAAAATTTTTGAGTATAGGGCCCTCCACAATTTTATCTTTTATCATGGCAATGATAAGCATCAGCACAAGATAAATTCCTCCGACCGCTAAAAAGCCTAAGGTATTGTCTTCCAATAGTTGTCCTAAATATACAGCCAAAGCAAACGAGCAGAAAAAAAGCACCATCATAAAGCATACTGATAACAACAGTATCTTGAATAACGTGGATGTTGATTTCGTAGCAATTTTGAATAGCCAGAGTTTGTAGTAAGCAATAGTACTGTCTACTACATGCTGTAGCTTATCTTGAATTTCTTCAGCGTCTTCCTTTAGATGTTGGAGTGGCATACATTATCTTTTACCAGTTGGTCCCTGATTTTTCAAATCGGACAGTCGGCTTTCCATAGACCCGATTTCATCTTCTTTTCTGGCCGTTGGTGAAAGAGATTGATATCCGCTTCCTAAATCTTCTTTTACGTTTGAAAGTTTGTTTTTAAGATTCCCGGTTAACTGATTGAATTTACCTTTAAGGTTTTCTTTTTCATGTTCATAACCGTCTTGTATTTTCTTTCTTGTTACAGATCCCTTATCGGGAGCGAACAGTACTCCTAACCCTGCCCCAATTGCTGTACCTGCTAGGATCCCTAGCAGTGTTTTTCCTGTGTTACCTGACATAATTTTGAGATTTTGAGTTAATAATTATAAACTTACGAATTATGTGGCTAACTTGCTGTTAATGAGGAGTTAAAACGATGAATAAACAAAAAAATCCGCTGTGATGCGGATTTTGTATTTAAGGTATAATTTACTATTCTTTAGCTTCCAGTTTCGCCCAGGTATCACGGAGGCCAACGGTCTTATTGAAAACCAGTTTTTCTGTTGTAGAATCCCTGTCCACGCAGAAATATCCTAATCGCTGGAACTGGAATCGGTCGCCGTCTTTCGCGGTTTGAAGGCTTGGCTCCAAATACCCTGTGATCACCTGAAGTGAATTCGGATTGATGAATTCCTTGAAATCAACCTCTTTATTTCCGTCCGGATTTTCGTGGGAGAACAATCGGTCGTAGATGCGCACTTCCGCCTCCATCGCATGTTCGGTTGAAACCCAGTGAATGGTTCCTTTTACCTTGCGCTGGCTGGCTTCGGTTCCGCTTCCGCTACGGCTGTCTTCGTCGTATGTAGCGTGAATTTCGGTAATCTTTCCATCAGCGTCTTTCACTACGCTTTCGCCTTTGATAATGTAAGCGTTTTTTAGACGTACTTCTGTGCCCAACGTTAATCGGAAGAATTTCTTATTCGCTTCTTCCTGGAAATCGTCTCTTTCGATATATAATTCCCTGGAAAACGGCACTTGTCTGTACGTCATCACTTCTTCCTCCGGATTGTTTTCGGCTTCTAACCATTCTGTTTTTCCTTCGGGATAGTTGGTAATAACCAATTTTACCGGATCAAGGACAGCCATGACACGCGGAGCAATTTTATTCAGATCCTCACGTACGCAGAATTCCAATAAAGAAACATCAATTAAATTATCACGTTTTGCAATCCCGATAGTGTTAGCGAAATTACGGATAGCCATTGGCGTATACCCGCGACGGCGCATTCCGGAAATAGTGCTCATTCTCGGATCGTCCCAGCCGGTTACATGTTTTTCCTGTACCAATTGCAATAATTTACGCTTTGAAACAACGGTGTGCGACAAATTTCTTCTTGCAAATTCGCGTTGTTTCGGGCGTACTTTTGATTCGTCATAAATATTATCCAGGAACCAATCATACAATTCACGGTGCGGTAAAAACTCAAGTGTACAGAATGAATGCGAGATTTGTTCCAAATAATCGCTTTCACCATGCGCCCAGTCATACATCGGATAAATGCACCAATCGTTTCCTGTGCGGTGATGATGCTCATGCATGATGCGGTAAATAATAGGATCACGCATCAGCATATTTTTGGCAGACATGCTGATTTTAGCTCTCAAAACATGTGTTCCTTTCGGGAATTCACCGTTTTTCATTCTAAGGAATAAGTCCAGATTCTCTTCAACAGATCTGTTTCTGTATGGACTGTCGGTACCACTTTGCGTAGGCGTTCCTTTTTGGATGGCCATATCTTCAGAGGACTGACTGTCAACATAGGCTTTATCTTTTTTGATAAGCTCAACCGCCCAATCAAATAATTGCTGGAAATAATCGGAAGCATAACGCTCTTCCGCCCATTTGTAACCCAGCCATTCCACGTCTCTTTTTATGGCATCTACAAATTCCTGCTCTTCTTTTGACGGGTTGGTATCGTCGAAACGAAGGTTTACCGGCGCTTTATAATCGATTCCCAATCCGAAGTTCAGGCAAATCGCACTCGCATGCCCAACATGCAGATAGCCATTTGGTTCCGGCGGGAAACGGAAACGCAATTTATCTTGTGACAGGCCATTTTTCAAATCCTCTTCAATGATCTGCTCTATAAAATTCAATGATTTTTCTTTCGTTGACATAGATTTTATGTAATTTTAGCAAAGATAAGTTTAATTCGTCAATTTGAAAATCTCAACGTTTTTAATTGGCGCCGAAAAAGAATTATGGGAATTATTAAGTTAAAAAACATCCGCACGTTTTCCTTTCACGGGTGTTTGATGGAAGAAAGCAGGATTGGTTCGGATTACTCCGTGGATCTGGAAATCAAGACCGATTTGCGCAAATCCTCTTTTTCAGATGAATTGGCCGACACCGTGGATTATGTACTGCTCAATAAGATTGTGGTGGAAGAAATGGCCATACGTTCAAAGCTATTGGAACATGTCGCGCAACGCATCATCGCGCGTATCTTTAAAGAAATCCCTGCTGTTTCCCGGATTATCGTTGGTGTTTCGAAGCTCAATCCGCCTATTGGCGGTGATGTTGAAGCAGTTACCATCCAATTGGAAGAATACCGCAGCTGATTTTCCCGTTCTGCACAAAAAACTTTGCAAGTCTGTTCCCCTGTGGCTTTGGAACTATAAAAAATTATTATATATTTGCCGTCCATTCATTGGGCATCGTGGCCGAGTGGCTAGGCAGCGGTCTGCAAAACCGTCTACAGCGGTTCGAATCCGCTCGATGCCTCTAAAACCTCCAAGGAAACTTGGAGGTTTTTTTATTTCTAATTTTTGGGAAAAATTAGGTAAAGATTTTGCGGTTCGAATCTGCGTGATTCCTCAGTTAGCTTTCTTGTAAAAGAGGGCTTTTTTTTATGTTTAATTTTTGGAAAAAATTAGGTAAAGATTTGCGGTTCGAATCTGCTCGGTCAATCTGAATTCTCTCTTGTTGCCAAGCGTTTGTCATTTCGACCAGAGGGAGAAATCCCATAATCCACAATTGAAGTCAATTGATCTTAAAAGTAAGCTTCAAATTTAGGAAGTAATTTAAGAAATTGAATATATTTGAAGTGATAGGCAATCTTGACACAGAATTAACCAATATGACAAATAATCTAACCGATACAGAATGGATTCGAATTAAAAAACAATTCGGCACAGGTCTTTTTATATCAGTTTTAATAACATTTGCTTTTCTAATATGGCCCGGATATAAAACAAAAATAAAAGAATCTGAATTCATACGAGAAGATAAAATTTTAGACCATTACTTTTTCAAAGTTGATAGGCATGGTAAAAACACTTCTTATCTTGTTGAAGTGACTTTTTTGAATGATAATAATAAATACGAAATAGATGGTGTAGATTACAATTATCTAAAAAAAAGAGATTTCGATTCAGAAATAGCCTCAAAGGATACTATTTCAATTTCTAGGTTTGAAAATTCAATACATTCTTTTTCAAAAAATGGCAAAGATTATCTTGATTATAATAAGGCAGAAACAAACAGAAAAAATACAATACTTTCATTAGGATTATTATTCGTTCCACAGATTTTAATTAGTGTTTTTGCATTAACTCGAAAAACATATCCTACTTACACATATAACAATAAAAACTATAAACTTAAAATGCATATAGTAGTTATAAGCACTCTAGTAATAACATATATTATCTTAAAAATCATTTTTAAGTTTGAGGTTATATTTAATGGAGAGTTCATTGACTATTAATTAAAAGACTGCCTATAACAACGGTTTGGCGATATTGCTGGTTTTGGTGTGTATTTGGAAGTTTTTGAAAAAAACAACCTTCATCGTACTCAGAAACTTTTCGCTAAATTAGCCGCAACATCGCCAAGCCGGCGGGACATTACAGTAATTATAAAAAAACAAAACGTAATTTGGACGATATTAAAAACTTAGCGGAAACCGTAAAAACACAACTAAGCCTAAAATACAATGCTGAAAGTGTAAAATATTTAGAAGGTTTTATCGAGCGAGTTAAAATAGAAATGACGGAAGAAGAATTAAAAGGTTTAATAAATTCTTGTTCGGCATTTCTTGGAGAATGTATTATAAAAAATTTTGGTGGTCAATGGGTAAACCATGATGACGAAATGGCAATAGCTTTTGATGATGAAAATAAGATATTTCCTTTAACAAAAGTCGAAAAGCAATTTAAAAACGGGTTAGAAGATTCTATTTACTCTTTTTACAACGCTATTCAAAAGGTATTTGATATAAAGAAAAAAAAGAAATGGTGGCAATTTGATTAAAACTAAAAACGGCTACTAACAGCGGTTTTAAGCAAGAGTTTAAAGCTTAACTGAATCTTCTTTTTTATATTTGACTTTGGTGTTAACCGAAAATTGAGTACTAAAAGTTCCCTCCTGCTTAAAGCCGACGGAACATTGGGCGATATAGCCAAAAACATAATCTACAATTAAAAATGAAAAAATTTTTCAAATCATCATTGATTACAATTGCGATACTAATTGGAATATATATGATTTTTTCATTGTTCTGCGCTCTTACCGGTGTATTAAAGACGTTCAAAAATTCAAGTACTGCAAATGAACCGAATTTAAAATTAAATGCAACTATGTTTATTTCCAATTTGGCTGAT
>NZ_CAMLMK010000013.1 GCF_946481155.1 uncultured Flavobacterium sp. | reverse complement strand
TTAGTTATCCGACTGGTGCCATTCGGCGAAGGACGTTTCTGTTTCCTGGAGTTTTAGGGAGTGTAGCTTGATGGAATCGGGTAGGCGATTTTTTATTTTTTCAGCAAAATCGATTACCATGTTTTCGCTTGTGGGCTGATATTCTACCAGAATTACATGATGTCCACGGGTTTTCAATTCGTTGGCCAATTCAATATGCGGCGTATTCTGATTGAAAACGGTAGCGTGATCAAAAAGATCCACAATTTCTTCTTTTACAATTTTCTTTAAATCGCCAAAATCAATTACCATCCCAAACTTTACGTTGGAAGTATCGGTTATCGGCTTGCCAATTACAGTTACTGATAATTTATAGCTGTGCCCGTGCACGTTTTTGCACTTTCCGTCGTAACCATACAAGGCATGGCCGGTTTCAAAAGTAAATTGTTTTGTTATTCTGATGTTGCTCATCGTAGCCTAATTAGGTGACAAATTTAGTAAATAAAAACGAGCAATGCATTTTCGGTTTCTCTTCCGGAAAAGTATTTGAATTTTTGTTGTCAGGATCCCATTTTTTTATTTCATCGGAAGAAAAATATTTTTTTGATGTGGGTTTCAGCTTATCTTTGAAATGTTATTTAGGAACCTATGAGTGATTTTGAAATCAATCCGCTTTACGAGCAAATCATTGATGATCTGATGCATCAGAAATTCAGTATTGCTGACAATTTTTTCTCCCCGGAGGAAGTGGCCGTTTTACGCAGAAGTCTTCTGTCAAAGTTTGATGAAAACAATTTTAAGAAGTCAGCTATCGGTAATTTGGCCAATGAGAAAGTCATGGATGCGGTTCGTGGTGATTTTATTCTTTGGCTCGATGAAAACACTGTCAATGAAGCGGAGAAAATGTATTTCGACCGGATAAATGATTTGGTGCACTATCTCAACCGAACCTGTTTCCTCGGTATTCAGGACAAGGAATTTCATTATGCGTTATATCCTGAAGGCACCTTCTATAAACGACACCTGGATACTTTCCAAAATGACAGCCGCCGGAAACTTTCGATGGTGTGCTATTTAAATGAAGAACACTGGCACATGGATTTTGGAGGAGAACTGACTATCTATGTTGAAGAGAATGGTGTTGAGACCGAACGAAATATAGTGCCTAAACCAGGGCGTATGGTGATTTTTGAAAGTCAGGTTCTGGAACACGAAGTAAAGCCGGTAAAACAGCCCAGACTGAGCATTACCGGATGGCTGAAAACACGATAGGAATTTTTATTTTTTCTTGAATTGGCTTAAAGCATTTACTGTAAAATCGGATAATACTAAGCGTCCTGAAATCCCTGCTCTTTCATAAAGGAGCGTATCCCAGTTTTCAGTGCTTTCCCACAATACTTTCTTCATTTCTGCCAGTGCTTCCGGATTGTAGGAGGCTAATTTTGACGTGAAATTTTCAAGTGCGGCATCCAGTTCGGCTGTGGTTTCGAATACTTTGGCGTATAAGCCTTTTTCCTGTGCCCAATAGGCGTCTTTCCATTCGTGTGCGGCCAAGGTCATTTCGCCTAATGCCGATTTTCCGATTCTTCTTGAAACTACCGGTTCGATTACAAAAGGGCCGATCCCGATAGCAAGCTCCGATAATTTAATAGCGCTTTCCGTTGTAGCTAAAGCATAATCACAGGCAGCCGCTAATCCAACTCCTCCGCCAACGGCTTTCCCATGAATTCGGCCTACAATTAATTTAGAACATTTTCGCATGGCGTTGATCACATTGGCAAATCCTGAGAAGAATTTTGCTCCCTGCTCCAAATCGGATACGGCTAATAATTCGTCAAACGAAGCGCCGGCGCAAAAGGCTCCTTCGCCTTCGCTTTTCAATAGGATAACAGTTACTTCAGGATTATTGCTTAAGAGATTTATTTCGTCAGTCAATCGTTGTAACTGTGTGCTCGGAAAAGAATTGCTTGCCGGATGTCCAAAAGTTAGGGTAGCAATATTGTTTTGGATGCTTGTCTGTAAAGTGCCGTTTTGTTTGTCGGATGCCATGAATGTCGAATTTGCGGTAAAGATAAAAAGTGAAAGGTTATTTTTAATAATTTTTTTACGATATGATAGGCTGGATTGGAATAAAAGTAATATTTTTATGATATTGAACACTAAAAATCAGTACTATGAGAAAAATTGCAGTTTTGGCTTTATTGTTAGTTTCTTCTTTAGCTATGTCGCAAAAGATGAAAGTTACAAGTGGAGATTTAAAGTTTTTATCTGATCAGAAAGAAGTAAACGTAGAATTCGTTTACAGTAATCTGAAATTATTAAAAGAGAATTTAACCGAGGCGGAATATGTCAAAAACAGAACGGCTGAATTGAATGAGAAAAACCGTGGGAACGGGGATATCTGGAAAAAGAAATGGGAAGGAAGTAAAGAGATGATCTGGAATCCTAAGTTTCTGGAACTGGTAAATATTGTTCTTTCTAAAGAGAAAAAAGATCTTTCCTTTCAGGAAGGGCTTAAATCTGCAAAATATACTTTAATTGTTGATGTTGTTTGGATTTATCCGGGTTGGGACGTTGCCATGATGAAGCAGCCTGCAAAAGTTAGTACGGTATTGCGATTTGTAGAGACGGCGCACCCAAGCAAAATAGTGGCTGAAATCACAAGCGAGCATGCTCCGGGAGATCAGTGGGGGAGTAATTTCAGCAATGAATCAAGGATTGGGGAAGGATTTGCTAAAACAGGAAAATCTTTAGCTAAAATGATTCTTAAGGCAATCTAAAAAATGTTGCCAAATAAAAAAGTCCCGAAATTATTCGGGACTTTTTGTTTTTATTATTATGCCTGAGGCATTCCTAATTCATTCATTTCATCTGTTTGGTTGTAAAGGTATTGCGCATCCCCAAAACCTAAAATAGGGAGGAAGATAAACGGAAGGAAAATCATTCCAACGGTAAAGCCAGTACTTTTTCCGAATGCTTTTGACAATTCATTTACCATTACAATTGCAAAATAGATGTTTACAAAAGGAATCAACAGCATGAAAACCCACCAGGTAGGTTTACGGATGATTTCCAAATGCACAATTGCACTGTAAATCGGAATAAGGCAAGCCCATCCCGGTTTGTCGGCTTTTGTGAATACTTTCCAGTGTGCCGCAATCAGCAATACAACAATTGCCAGGTAAAAAAACAACATAACAAGTAACAGTGCTCCCATAATTAAGATATTTATTGGTTAACGTTTATTAAATGTTCTCACCCTTTTCGGCCAATTTGCGTTCCAGTTCCGCCTGGAATTCTTCCATCACGGGACGCATAGTGCTCTCGGGGATATCGGCAATTCGGATGTACATCAGGCCATCCACCGCATTGTTAAATAGCGGGTCAACATTAAAAGCAACCACGCGGGCATTCTGTTTGATGTATTTTTTGATTAATACAGGCAAACGTAAGCTTCCGGGTTCCAGTTCATCAATAATCTTGTCAAATTTATTTAAGTCGGCTTCCGTTTCATTGAATATGAAATCCTTGTCCGCGTCTTTCAGCGTTACTTTAAATTCTTTCTTCGGATGCACATATTGCGCCACATACGGATCGTAATAATTCGACTTCATGAATTCAATCATCAGCGATTTCGAAAATTCGGAAAACTGGTTACTGATACTCACTCCGCCAATCAGGAATTTATGTTCCGGATAGTGCAATGTGGTGTGTACAATACCTTTCCATAAAAGGAACAGAGGCATTGGTTTTTGCTGGTATTCTTTGGTGATGAAAGCACGGCCCATCTCAATGGATTTGCTCATCATGTCAAACAATTCCGGCTCGAAACGGAACAATTCCTGAAGATAGAATCCGTCAATGCCGTGGCTTGCGTAGATTTCGGCACCTAAGCCCATACGGTACGCTCCTGCAATTTGCTGCGCGTCCTCGTCCCATAAGAACATATGGTAATAGTAGTTATCGTATTTATCTAAATCAAGGGATTCATTGGTTCCTTCACCTACCTCACGGAATGTAATCTCGCGAAGGCGGCCGATTTCATGCAAAATATTTGGAATCTTATCCGCTTTTACAAAGAAAACCTCATAGTTTTTGCTTTGCAGCAATCGATAATCCCCTTTTCGAAGCTGGTCCACTTCCTTTAAAATCTGCTCGTTATTGGCCGGTTTGGCAATTTGCTTCGGACTTTTCGGGATCTTAAGACTTGGCGGTGTTAACAGTTTATTTTCGCTTTCAAAAGCATTGGCCAGCATATAGGTTTTTCGGCGTAAAAATTCCGAGTATTCTTCAATGGTTCCGTGTTCGTTCTGTTCAGCAACCGAAATTGGTTTTCCGATACGTACTTTAATTACACGGTCTTTTTGGGTCAACAGCTCTGAAGGCAGTTTCGCGGTACGCAGCGTGTCGTTTATTTTCGAAAGCCAATAGAACAGCTTACTGTTTTGTGCATGGAAATAAATCGGAATTACAGGAACCTGTGCTTTTCGGATCACTTTGATGGCGCCTTCTTCCCATTGTTTGTCCACTACCAGTTTTCCGTCTTTGTAGGTCGACACTTCGCCGGCAGGGAACATTCCCAAAGGCTTGCCGTCGCTTAAATGACGGAATGTTTCCTTCAGGCCCAATACACTGGATTTGGCATCTTTATGATTTTCAAACGGATTTACCGGCATGATATACGGCTTCATCGGTTCGATGCGGTGCAGAAGGAAATTGGCAATGATTTTGAAATTCGGCTCTTTTTCAAGCATCAGTTTCAGGAGCAGGATGCCGTCGATTCCTCCCAGCGGATGATTGGAAATCGTGATGTACGGCCCTTCCTTCGGAAGACGTTTCAGGTCTTCTTCCGGAATCTCAAATTTGATGTGAAATTCGTCCAATATGGCATTCAGGAACTCCAAATCTTTAAGTTGTTTGTTCCTGTTGTAAATATCATTAAGAGTGGAAATGCGAAGAACTTTCATCAGCAGCCAGCCGGAGAAAGTGCCTAACATTCCGTATTTGTCGGTATTTATGGCTTTTGCAACTTCTTTAGCGGTAACTAACCCCATTTAATCTTCATTTAGGCGATAAAAACAAAGATAGCAATTCTGTTGAATGACGAAAACGATTTTGATTATTATTATGACTTTTCAGACCAATATTTTTGATATTTAATTGACAATTAGTTGTTTATAACATTTGACTAAATCTGTGATAAAAGTGATTGTTTTTTAGCTATTTTTGAAGAAATTAAACATTACGCATGAAGATTATCTCGTACAACGTAAACGGAATCCGTTCCGCGATTTCCAAAGGTTTACTCGACTGGCTGCAAAGCGCAAATCCGGATGTTGTCTGCCTTCAGGAAATCAAAGCGACCCACGAGCAGATTCCCGTTATGGAAATTGAATTGGCCGGCTATCCGTACCAGTATTATTTTTCCGCAGAAAAGAAAGGATATAGTGGCGTGGCAGTGCTTTCCAAAATAAAACCAAACAATGTGGTTTACGGAACCGGAATCGAATACATGGACAAGGAAGGGCGTAACCTTCGCGTGGACTTTGACGGATTTTCTGTGATGAGCCTGTACTTGCCTTCGGGAACAAACATTGACAGGTTAGGGCATAAGTTCAAATACATGGAGGATTTCCAGCATTATGTCAACAACCTGAAAAATGAAATCCCGAATTTAATCATCGGAGGCGATTATAACATCTGCCATCAGGCCATCGATATCCATGATCCGATCCGAAATGCCAAGATTTCAGGATTTTTACCTGAAGAAAGAGAGTGGTTGGATGTCTTCATGAAAAACGGATTTGTAGACAGCTTCCGTCATTTTAACAAAGACCCGCACCATTACAGCTGGTGGAGTTACAGAGCCGGTGCCCGCGGGAATAACAAAGGCTGGCGTATCGATTACAATTTAGTGAGCGAGCCACTTAAAGATAAAATGAAACGTGCCGTGATTTTACCGGATGCCGTGCATTCCGATCATTGCCCGGTGCTGTTGGAAATGGAGTGCAATTAAAGAGAATATCAATCAATAATCAATAACGCTTAATACCACAAAAAATGATAAAACAAGTATCTGTAGGGATTTTGGCATTGGCCATGACCACATCGTGTGTATCAAAAAAGATGTACACCGATTTAGAAACAAAATTTGCCGATCTGAAAAAGGAAAACCGTCAGTTAGCGGATGATAATACTGCTTTATCAACAGCGAAAGGCCAGTTAGAAACGGAGAAAACAACAATGCAGACAGAGCTCGACAGATTAAAAGCTGAAAGAGACAAACTGGCTTCGGACTATGCAGCAGCAAGCAATAACCTGAAAACGTTACAGTCTTCATACAATGCTCTGGAGAAAAACAGCGACGAGGCTTTAAAAACTAACATGGATAAAAACCGTGAGTTGTTAGCGCAATTAGAGGGTAAAGAAAAAGCTTTGGCAGCAGAAAGAGCACGTCTTGACAAATTGAACAGAGACCTGAAAGACCGCTCTGACCGTGTTAACGAACTGGAAAGCATGATCGCAGCGAAAGAAGCAGCAATGACCAAACTGAAAGAAACCTTATCGAAATCGCTTAAAGCGTTTGAAGGAAAAGGCTTGACTGTACAGCAAAAAGACGGAAAAGTATATGTTTCCATGGAAAATAAATTACTTTTCGAATCAGGAAGCTGGACTGTAGGTCCTGAGGGTAAAAAAGCGGTAGACTTAGTAGGGAAAGTATTGGGAGATAATCCGGATATCGCCGTATTGATTGAAGGTCATACGGATAATGATAAAATCACAGGAACTATCGGCGGAGGTGTTGAAAGCAACTGGGATTTATCTACAAAACGTGCAACGGCTATCGTAAACATCCTTACGTCAAACGGAATGGTGAGAAAAGAAAACTTAACAGCAGCAGGTCGCGGAGAATATTCGCCTTTGGTTTCCAATGAAACTACAGACGGAAAAGCCAAAAACCGTCGTATCGAGATTATCCTTACGCCGAAATTGGATGAAATCAGTAAATTATTGAATGAGATTTAAGAATGAAGTGACTGAGTTACTTAGTGACTGAGTTATTAATTCATTATAAAAAGAAGGTTCAGATGTATTCTGAGCCTTTTTTGTTTACCTAAACTTTGCAACTTTGTATCTTTGCAGCCTTGCAACTTAAAAGATGAACTATACAACTTTACCCAATACCGATTTAACAGTAAGTAAAATATGCCTGGGCACGATGACTTTCGGGAACCAGAATACTGAAGCTGAAGCCCATTCGCAATTGGATTACGCTATTGAGCGCGGCATCAATTTTATCGATACGGCCGAAATGTACCCGATTGGCGGGAACGAGCATATTTTTGGAAGTACCGAGCGCCATATCGGAAGCTGGATCCATAAAATCGGGAAAAGTAAAAGGGAAGAACTGGTAGTTGCAACGAAAATTGCAGGTCCGAACAGAGGGATGGGTTATATCCGCCAACCTTTGGATTTTTCCAAAAAAAGCCTGCATGAAGCCGTTGATTTAAGCCTGAAAAACCTGCAGACAGATTACATCGATTTATACCAGATGCATTGGCCGGAGCGTGTGATGAATATGTTCGGGAAACGAGGGATGATGGAAATCGACAACCATTGGCAGGATAATATCTTAGAAGTTCTAACCGTTTTTGACGGCCTGATCAAAGAAGGTAAAATAAAACATATCGGGGTTTCCAATGAAAATCCGTGGGGGGTGATGCGTTTTCTGAATGAAAGCGAAAAACATAATCTTCCCAGAATCGCTACGATCCAAAATCCGTATTCGCTGCTTAACCGCTTGTTTGAAATAGGTTTATCTGAAATCTGCATGCGGGAGAATGTCGGTTTAATGGCCTATTCTCCGTTAGGTTTTGGATTCATTACCGGAAAGCACTTAAATGGTATCGTGCCGAACTCCCGATTGGCATTATTTCCGCATTTTACAAGATATACAAACGATAATTGCCACAAGGCGACTAAATTATACCAGGAGCTGGCACATGAATGCGGACTGACCGTAACCGAAATGGGGATCGCTTTCGTACACCATCAAAAGTTTGTGACTTCTACGATTATCGGAGCAACAACGTTGGAGCAATTAGAGGAAAATATCAATGCGTTTGACATTACCTTAACTGATAAAATCCTGGCTGAAATCAATAAAATACAGGAACTGATCCCGAATCCGGCGCCGTAAGCAAGCTTATTTTTCTTTTTTAAGAGGAGGCAAGCCTATTGATAATCTTGCAGCATCTACTCCGGAGAGATCCAGCGGCACGTTGGTATTATAAGTTCCATAGTAAGGGAATGGGGTTTGCATTTTTCGGACTACCTTGAGATGATCCAGCATGCCGGCATAGATGAAAGGAGGGCATTTGCCTTTTTTGACTTCTTCGTAAAGCAAAGGCTGTAGAATAAGGCACAATTCATAATCCATATGTTTGAGCATTGCAGAAAGATAGGCAGGTTTTACCGGGTTTTCCAATTTCATGCTGCCAACTAAGGTTTCTGTCGGATAGCCATATTTTGTTACAATATGCTGAAGTATTTTACCATGGGCTTTATTTACCGAGTCCAGTTTTGAAGGAATATTTTCCCGTCTGACCAACTGATCCCTTTTCACCATTTCTACAATGGTATCTTTCAGAGTATAATTGACTTTTGATAAGTGTTCGTTGTACATTGCTTTTAATTCCGCTTCTGTATAGGAAGAATGGGCAATAATATCTTTCCATCCTGCTCCATAGTCGTCATAAATACTTGCATAATGCTCATAATCATAAGGTTGCCTGCCGTATTTTTTTATCATAATGGGCACCACCTGTTTGATGGCGGAATATTTTTTCAGGTCGTAGGCCAATTTGCAATACAGGTCCATTTCGTAAATAAACAATGTTTCAATGGGCTCATATTTCCTGAATAAGTTGTCAAGTATAGTAAAACATTCTGTATATTTTTTCGCATCATATAAAGCTTTCGCTTCGTTTACCTTAGAATAATAGAGAATATAATTGGTCTCAGAGTTTTTATTATTCCTGATCGGAGTGGCATATCTGAAAGAAGAAAGTGTGACTGATGCAACAATTACCAGTAAGAATAGTAGGTTTTTCATAAACTTTTGTAGCTAATTATTTATAATTAACGAATTGCAACTTTAAATATTGTAAACCCTCCCAAATTTGTTCCTATTTTTAACAAATACAAACCGGTTGCCAGAACTTCCGTGTTTACAGCATGAATTGGAACGTTCTCCGTTTTTTGCGAAAGTAATTTTTTCCCGTTAAGATCATTGATTTCAACACTTGTCGCATAGGTCGCTTCGTTATTACTGCTGATAAAAACTTCCGACTTTGCAGGATTTGGGTAAACGTTAAACGCTTTTTTATCATTTTCCGCAACGCCAAGCGATGTATCGATGATTTTGTAGATGATCCCATTGCCAATGGAACCGACATAGAGTTCGCCATTAACGTCTTCCCCGAAAGTCACAAAACTGTTTCCGGTAAAAGTGCTTGAAAACGTCACATTTCCTGAAGCATCCGACATCCCGATTTTTGCCAGGCAGTAATCCGAAAAGAAATATTTACCCTGAAAATTCGGGTACAAACTTCCCCGATAGACATAACCGCCAGTGATTGAGCACGCTCCGGAAGCATGCGTAGTTACAAATAAAGGCGATTTCATCGACGCTTGTGGAGGACAGCCCGCAGTGTTATAAGCCGTATTTCCTTCATAACAGCGCCATCCGTAATTCAGTCCACCTTCCGCAGCACCGGCACGGTTGACTTCTTCGTAGGCATTCTGACCGACATCGGCTATCCATAAATCGCCGTTCTGACGGTCAAAGGAAAATTTCCACGGGTTTCGAAGTCCGATTGCCCAGATTTCATCTTCCCCTGCAACTCCAACGTAAGGATTGGAAGCAGGAATTCCGTAAGGCGAACCTGAATTGACATCAATCCGGAGCATTTTTCCCAGTAGTTCATTGATATTTTGCGCCCGGTTTTCAGGATCGCCACCGCTTCCGCCATCACCCATGCCGATGTAGAGATACCCGTCGGAACCAAATTTTAATGTTCCGCCATTGTGATTGGCATAAGGCTGTGCTATAGTCAGTAAGATTGTACCTGTAGGGCTGGCAACATTTGGGTCACCCGCACTAACGGAATATCTTGCAATTACCGTATTGCCGGAGGTGTTAGTATAATTGACATAGAAAAAACCGTTGGAAGCATAATTCGGATGGAAGGCTAATCCCAGCAATCCGCGTTCGCCACCTCCGTTCGTGAGACTGGTGATGTTCAGGAAAGGCGTAGCATTTGTAGTGCCATTGGAATTGAGAATTTTGATCAGCCCGTCCTGTTCGACTACAAAAAGCCGGCTGTCACCGCAATGCGTGATTTCCACCGGGGAAGAAAATCCGGAAGCAAAATTCTGAAGTCCGATGACAGCAGTTTGCGAATGCTGGTCAGTGCATTGGATAAACAGTAAAACAATAAAAAGAAGCCTAGTTTTCATGATGCAATGATTTGATTGTCATAAATTTATAAAAAAAACCCGACATATTTGCCAGGTTTTTTGTTTCAGGTATGCAATCGTAATGACGGCAAGGGTATTTGTCTTACTCCACAATCATTTTCTTCGATTTTGTATAGTAATCGGTTTTAATAACATACAGATATTCTCCCGGCTGAAGTAATTTACTCTTCATGGAAAGAACATGTTTGCCTAAAGGAAAGGTTTTGTTTACTACAGTATGTACATCTTTTCCGGTAAGGTCATAAATTTTAATAGACACGGGACTTTCTTTATACAGTTTAAAAGAAAAATAACATTCTTCCGAGGAGGGATTCGGGTAATTTACGACGGTATTTTCATTCTCGTCAGTAAACGTTTCTGTAGCAAGCAGACTATGCGACACCAAAGCCGTCCAGACACTTACCTGCCCGCTGTCCATTCTTGTCCACATTGGCCTTATCACGCCATTATGTGCTGTAATATTGGTATAATCGCCCATAAATACAGAAGAAACCGGTAAAAAAGGCGTAGTGCTTATTTTTGTATTTGTAAAGGAAGCACCGCCGTTGGTAGAATAGGCTAAATAAACATCGGTATTGTTGTTGATGTAATTTCTGCGATCATAAAAAACAATGTAAATGTAGCCATTGGTCTGGTCGATGGTCATCCAGGAAAAGAACTGATGTTTTCCGGGGGCATCATTATTTACTCTAAAAGGTGCGCTCCAGGTGTTTCCGCCATCGGTTGATTTGGAAAGAAAGATATCGGTGTCATTTGGACCATTGCTTTGGTCGGACCAATTTACATAAATCGTTCCGTTATGGGGGCCACCACTGATATCGCAGGCAGTAACCGGCATCCCGTTTGGACGATCTACCCCGGGTATGGCAAAATCCCAGCGGTGTGTTGGCACAATCGGGATTTCATTCGCCGACCAGGTTACGCCGTGATCCAATGATTTTTTGAAAACAATCCCGGCAGGACCCGACCACGACACATAAATTTGTCCCGCGGGACCGACTGTTGGAACAGCGCCTTCAACGGTATCGCTATCGTCAACACACATTCCGTCGGTGTTATTGATTTTTATGGCTGGCGACCAGGTAGCTCCAGCATCGGTAGATTTAGAAAACCGGATGTGGGTTTTTTTTGTCGGATCCGAATTGCCATAATCGTCAAATTGTGTCCAGGTTACATAAATGTTGTTGCTGCTATTATCGAAAACAGCCCATTGCTTGTCCTGTTGTTTGGTTCCGTTTAAGCCCATGTATGTTCCGCTGCTCCAGTTGGTGCCCAGGTTTGATGTTTTCTGGCACACGATACGGTCAATCCAGCTGCCGGAAACAGGTGGATTAGAAAGATGGAAATAATAGAAATTGTTGTTGTTATCGCAAATAATCGTAGGGTCGCCCCAAACACCGTATGTTGAGCTTAAGGTGTTTTTTGTCCACGTTAAACCGGCATCGTTACTGGTGTAGACATTGCTAATGTTACTTCCGGCAACGAGTTGGTTGGTGTTGTTCGGATTAATGGCGATGGAAGGTTCGCTGGGCGAGTTGAGGTTGCTTATCATCACATTCTGCTGTGCAAAACAACAGGTGGCTGCAATGGATAATAAGAAGGAAATGGTAAGTTTCATAGTTTTAGTTTTGGGTTGAAGTAAAAGTATTAAATATTTTTAAACGGCTTAATTTCTAAGCGGTTAAAAATAAAACATCCTAAAATCGAATTGACTTTAGGATGTTTTTCATCTATGGGATTTGTGTTTATTTCTCTACTGTATACCCTTTGACTTTAGCAAAAGCAAGCACAGAAGTGTTTATCGCCTGACCCAAATCGTCCTGTGATTTTGTTTTCTTGGCTTCGGCGTCGATGTAGGCCTGGCGTTTTTTTGCTAATTCGTTCATTTCTTTCTGAATGGCTTCACGTTCTTTGGATTTTTGTTCCACGTAGACTTTAATCTCGTCTTTGCTTTTGTTTTGAAGTTCTTTCGGCAATTCTTCTTTTTTTAGTTTGGTCACTGCTTCTTTGTCATCCTTCAGCTTGTCCACCAAATCCCAGCTTTCGTTTTTATACACGGCTTTCGATTTGCTTACAGCCCTTTCGGCAAAATTCGCTGCCGAAACACCTTGTGCGTTACGATCCTGCATTTCCTGGTTCATTTTCTTTTCGTGTCCTTTCGAACCGTAGCTTATGTAAGTCGTATTGATTTTGGTATTGCATTCGGAAATCCTTACATCATAAGGGGTCACAATGTAATGCACTGCCTGATTGGAGTCGATGTTGAAATACTTCCCTTTTCCCGCATCGGCGCCGTCTTTCCAAAATGTACTGATGCCTTCCTGCTGATTTCCGCAGAAAATAGTATTCACGTAAATGTCATTTCGCAATGCATCGCTGATAGCTTCTTTGTAATTAATCCCGCCCTGATTGAACGGTTCATTCCCGGCGATATAGATCAGCTTCATGTTCGAATTGTCCTTGCCCCATGAAAGCTGTTTTGTTGCATCGGCAATTACGGCACCGCAATATTCGTTTCCGCCATTGGTGCGAAGGGAAAATAGTTTTTCGGAAATCAGATCCAGATCGGTGGTCAACGGCGCGACCTGTCTGATATAATTGGATTGTGAGGACAGTCCGTCGTTACCGTATTCGTACAGGCCAATTTCAATATCAGGGGTTTTTCCATTGTATTTAAGCGTAGTTAACGTATTGACGATATTCCACAAACGGGATTTTGCCTGTTCGATCAAGCCGTCCATGCTGTTTGAAGTGTCCAGTAAAATGGCTACCTGAATTTTGGTATTTGCCGGTTTTTCAGCGCTGAGTGGTTTTGGGCAGTTTATACGATTAGCCTGGCCATTGGTAGTGCAATTTGCGAAAGTCAGCGCCGTGGCAAAAAGGGCGGAAATGATAAATGTTGATTTCATACTGTGATTGTTTTTTAGTTATTGCTGAAGATTTTTAATGTCGTTTTCAATCGTAAGAATTAATAGGCAAGTAGCGGTACAGAAGACCGGGCTCGTGATGCAGTGGTGCCCGTTCCAGCTCCCGTCCTGGTTTTGGATTTTCAGCATTTTCCCGCTCACGTTGTCGTACCAGGTTTTCCAGTCGTTGTCTTTTTTCACGATCATGGACTCGCCGGTTTGAAGGAAACTGAGGAATTCTTCGCCACCGTTATTTCCGAAGCCGCTCATCACATTGTCGTCCATAGCCTGTACTTTTGCTGCTTTGTAGACTTTATCCGCCACTTCATAACTGGCTGCTTTTTCTCTGGAGATACCTATTTTTTCAAGATTTTCACGGTTCAGGATTGCTTTTCTGTCGATTTTGCCTGAGGCTTTTGCCTGTTCTAAAAGTGTTTCGGCTTCTTTCGCTTCACCGGCGCTTCCTCTTACCGAGCTGCTCACGGCATATAGCATGATTCCTGCGCCGTCATCGGTTTTAGCGGTATTGCTATCGGCGTCATAATTGCTTTTCTGGTAGTTTCTGGCGGCATCTATCTTGTCTTTGCTGACCTTAATGTTTTTGTTTTTCGACGCCTGTTCCAAGCCGGAATTAGCAAACGAGGATTGCAGAACGCCCGCCCATCCTGCGCCGGATACTTTTCCGCTGGCATCATAGGATTTCTCGATTTTATCCACGCAAATCTGAATCGCATTTTCCACTCTTTTCGTTAATTGCCTGTCGGATAATGTCGGAACCACCTGATTCAGGAACTGGAGCGTCAGTACGGCATCAATATTCTGGCCTAATTTGGTCTGGATTTGGGTATTGCGTATCTGCGTGATGAAGTCGTTGTTTTTGTTTTTTTCTACTTCATTCAATAAGTAATTCAGGGCCTCGGACAGTTTTTGCTTATAAGCTCCTTTTTCAATCGTGTAGCCACAACGGTATAAAGCCATAGCTGCCATAGCAGTTGTAGCCGGATCGGAACTCACCGCGTGCGGATTCATCTCCCCCTGATTGCTGTGCGAACCGGCACCCCAACCGCCGTCTTTGTTCTGGGCGTTGATCAGCCATTTTTGGCCTTCTGTTATAGTGGAGCTGGTTTTGGAATCATTTTTGTACACTGCATAATCGTTTACGGGTTGTTCTCCCATGACCGACATGAAAACGCAGGGTTTCTCTTCAGTTACGGGTTTTTCAACAGTCACGAGTAACATAGGCTCCGGAGTGATTTTGTCTTTCAGGGCGACTCCTGCAATTAGGGCGGAGGCGCTCAATGCTATAAAAAGATTTTCCGTTTTCATGATTTTTGTTTTTAAGATTACATTTCAAAAGTATTCACGGAAAGCCTGCTTTTTTTGCAGAATGGGTGAAACGGGTTTTTGACTTGGTGAAAGGATTAGGAAAAGCGTTTTTAAATATTTTACTTTACATTTAGAAATAAATAAGGATGTTATGCAGTTGAAAGGAATGGTATTATGCGGATTATTGTTGCTGGGCTTCGGGATTGAGGCTTCGGCGCAGGATACTATTCTCCCGGCGGCTGAAGGAAAGAAAAAGGCCGCTTCCTATAAAATAAGCAGGGCAGCCGATGACCTGAAAGAGTCGCTGGATGCAAATGATGAGGTGAACATCGCTAAGAATTATGAGAAGTTGGCCGAAGGATTCAGGGAAAAAGGCGACAATGCCAAAGCCGAAGAATACCTGAAAAAAGCATTATTTACCTATACGAAACTAAAGCGGACAACAGATAAAACCAGGGTGACCCGAAGCCTGGCAAAAGTGCAGGAATCCCAAAATAAAGTTGGATTAGCAATTAAAAACTACGAAGCTGCAGGAGTCGGGGCTGCGGATAAAGAGGCGGTCCAGATCAACATGAATGATGCCAACCGTCTGCGCAACCTGAACAATCCGGAAGCGCAATCGTCTTTCGTACAGTCCAATATTCAGCTGCTTGAAAAGGCAGATAAAAAAGCCGAAGTTGCCGATGCCTACGTACAACAGGCGGAAGTAAGCCTTCAGCAGCGAAATAAGGAAGTCGCCATCGAAAGCTATGAAAAAGCGATTTCCTATTCGAAAGACAAGCCGGAAGAAGTGGTGAAGCTGAAGAACGAAATTGCGAAAGTATATGCTTCCGATAATCAATTCAGTAAAGCGATTAACATCAATGAAAAGTTGTTGTCTGAAGCCCAAAGCAGAAATGATTACGATACGCAAATCAAGCAATTGCAGTCATTGGCTACCATCTATTTCAGGAAAAACGAACCTGAAAAAGCAATCGCTGCATTACAAAAGGCTTATGGTTTAGCAACGCAGCAGGGAAAAACCGATGAGGTAAAAAACAGTTTAACGCAATTATTGCAGTATTATAAATCGAACGGAAGAGACAAGGAAAGCATTGCGCTATACGAGCATTTTTTCCAGGATTTCGACAAGCTGATCAGAAACGACAGCTCGCTGATTGACACCAAAGCGTTCCAGATCACCGAAGAGAAAATCCGCCAGCTCGAGAAAGAAAAAGCACTGAAAGACGAGCTCATTTCCAAGAAAAACACCTTCAATTATTTCCTAATGGGATCGATTGCCTTGCTGCTGCTGTTTTTCGGACTGATAGTAAAAGTGCTGTTTTCCATTAAGACTAAGAATAAAGAAATTGCCCTCCAGTCGCTGCGCCGTGAGATGAACCCGCATTTTATTTTCAACAGCTTAAACAGCGTCAACCAGTTCATTTCACAGAACAAGGAACTCGAAGCCAATAAATACCTGACCTCGTATTCGCACCTGATGCGCAACATGATGGAAAATTCGAATAAGGATTTCATCAGCCTGAGCAGCGAAATAGGGCAACTGAAGAAATACCTCGATTTGGAACACCTGCGTTTTCAGGACAAATTCGATTATGAGATTATTGTAGATGAAAATCTGGATACGGAAACGACTTTCGTACCTAACATGTTAATTCAGCCGCATCTGGAAAACGCGATCTGGCATGGCTTGCGCTATCGGGAAACCAAAGGCCTGCTGCAGCTGAGCTTCGGAATCAAAGACAACAGGATTTCGGTTTTGATTGATGATGACGGCATCGGCCTGACCAAAAGCGCCGAGCTCAAAACCCGAAACCAGAAAGTACACCAGTCGCGCGGTCTTACCAATACCAAAGAAAGAATCAGCCTTCTGAACGAATTGTACAAATCAAAAATTGCATTTTCGCTAACCGAAAAAAACGGCGGAACGACCGGAACCTTAGTAGAAATCACTTTTCCCCTGCTTGACAAACCATGATGACCTTACAGAAAATACGCGCCGTAATTGTGGAAGACGAAGCCGCCGCCCGCGAAGTGCTCAAGAATTACCTGAGTAAATATTGCCCACAGGTAGAAGTTGTCGGCGAAGCGCAGAATATTAAAGAAGCCGTCCCATTATTGCACGAAGTTATGCCGCAGCTGGTTTTTCTGGATGTGGAAATGCCTTTCGGGAATGCCTTTGACGTGCTGGAAGCCTGTAAGGATCTGCAGTTCGAAACGATTTTTGTGACCGCGTTTTCCGAATATTCATTAAAAGCCCTGAACCAAAGCGCAGCTTATTATCTGTTAAAGCCTATCAGTATTGAAGAATTGATTGTCGCCGTAAATAAAGTACAGCAACACATTCTGAACAACGAGCTTTTCAACCGGAACAAAATCATAGTCGAGAATTTCCGGGAGACAAAACCCGAGAAACAACAGGTGATTCTGCCAACTTTGGAAGGTTTTGAAGTAGTGAAAATGGAAGATATTGTACGCCTCCGGGGCAATGGTAACTTCACTGATTTATATTTGTCCGATGGGAGTAAGAAGATGGTCTGCCGCTTCCTGAAGCACTTCACGGAAATTTTGCCTTTTCCTTTTTTACGCGTACACAAATCGCACATCATCAACGTGAATTTCGTGAAATCCTACAATAAAGGCGGTTCCGTGATGCTGAACGACGGTGCGGAAATTGAAGTGTCGCCTACCTATAAAGAAGATTTTCTGCGGAATTTTAAATAGGAAATGGTAATATATGGAACGCGGATGACGCGGATTGTAAACGGATTTATAACATCGGTTTTGAAGAATTTGCACTGCGAACTTTGCGCCTTCTTTGTGTTCTTTGCGGTTAATTTCTTTTAACTCACCAATGGTATTAAAAATCAAACTCATCCACCATCAGTGAATCCGAAGGAATGGAATCCTGCACTACTTTCAGTTTCAGGAGCGAACGTGCCCGGCCGGAAATGACAATCGGAGCCGACTCACCAATGGTATCTTCCGAAGTGATCAAAGCGCGACGTAGCATCAGGTTTCTAATGTATTTTTGGTTTTTTTCTGCATACGGTTTCTGGTTGCCTTCATTGTCAAACTGCCACATGAATTTCTTGGGTTTCGGAACGATTGAAGCCAGATAAAGGCATTCGTTCAGCGATAAATCTCTGGGATCTTTCTGGAAATAAAACTGCGCCGCTTCATGGATGCCATACACATTCGGTCCCCATTCAATCACATTGAAATATACTTCGAGCATTCTTGATTTTGATGCGATACGGTTGTTCTCCAGGATATAAACCAAAAGTATTTCTTCCAGCTTCCGCGAAAGCGTTTTTTCCCGCGTCAGGAAAACGTTTTTCACCAACTGCATGCTGATCGTACTTGCGCCGCGGGAGAATTTTTTGGTGCGGATATTTTTTACGATTGATTGCTTGAACGCTTCATTGATAAAACCACGATGACGAAAAAAAGAGGGGTCTTCATTAGTCAAAACGGCTTTTTCCAGATAAGGCGAGATTTCGTTCAGCGGAGTGTAATTTGGATTGGCGGAACCTACTAAGATCGGGCGTTGCGGTACGCCATTTTCAATCGCGCGATAGGTAAACTGCTCGTTCAGCATGGCCAGATTAGCCTGTCCGAATTTCTTTATCCTCAGATTTTCCTTGTTCAGCCTGCTGTCGAAAACCACGGCGTTCGGTTTCTTTTTATTGTATAAGAAGTTGAGCTTATAATCGAAATTGCCATCGGCCAGCATTCCTTCCACATTGGTGAACAAACCTTGCGGAAGCGAGTTGATGAAATCCTGCGCCTTCATTTTCGGGATGTCGATTTTCAGCTTGTAAATAGTGTCTTCTTCAGTGTTGTATTCGGCAAACGGATGTACTTTGATACTGTTAAGCTGTGCCGAAGAAGCGCTGTCAATCGAAATAAAATCACGACCCAGCAGAAAACGGTAATCGAATCGGGCATTTTTAACGATTACATCTTTTTTGGCGATTTTCGGATGATTGATCGTAAGGTTTTCAATCGAAGTGAAGCCGTCGATGTGCAGTTCGCCGCCTTCCATTTCCAGCTTGTCCAGTTTGACGTGAATGTTGTTGAAACTGGATTTGAGTCCGAACCGCTCATCAATATAAGGCAACTGTATTTTGGAAGTATCGCTGCTGCTGAATTTCAGATCGGCTTTTTTATCACGGGGATCGGCAAAGCCTTTGATGTTCCAGTTTTGCGAAAAGGTATTGGTTTTTACATTGATGGAGGTTAATAACTGATGGTCTTGCAGTTGAAGATCATTCATGTGCAGTGTCACTTTTCGGCCCATATCGTCCATACGGAGGGACAGATTCTCGAGTTTCATTTCTGTCGGGACAAGATTCAGGGCTTTGTTGAGAAGGCGGTAAGCGAGTCGGGCATAATTGCGTTTCTCATCTGATTTTTCGGTGGTATCCCTTTTCAGGAAGGCGTCGAAATTCCGGCCATTTTTGTTTTTTACCAATTGGATGAAGCCATTGCTCATTTCCATGCTTTTCAGCTGAAGGTCGCCGGTAAGCAATGCGAAAATATTATAGCTTGTTTTTATTTTTTTTACTGCCAGAAGCGTATCGGCCTGTTTTGGAATCAGAATAATATCATGAAGTTCAACGCCTGAAATTCCGTCAAATGCTGCTTTCTTAACCGAAAAATGACAATCGTACCGGGTGTCGAATTTAGCTTCAGCCTTGGCAATCGCTTTTTGCAACAGCGTATCACGGAAGAGATAAATACCGCCAAAAATCAGTACCAGCAGTACCGCGAAGATTTTCAGAAAGAGGAAAAACTTTTGCTTTTTGGTTCTCATTACGATTAAAAAGTTGTGTTTGTTCAGAAAGCGAAGCTAGTAAATTTTCTTCTAATTTCTGTTGCGCGCATTTTTGTTGCAGTTCTGGGTATTTATAGTGTTCTGGAGGCTGAGGTTTTTGTTGTTAAAAACCAGAGAAATTTTTATATACTTAAAAAGTGTTGTAAATGAGTGAGATATAGAATGTTTTTTTATATTTGACCAACCCAAAAACTACCCAAAAATGAATTTTTTTAAGATTATAGCATTATTGCTATTCACCACAATCGTGGCTGCCCAGGACAATTGGCAGCAACAGATGTCGGCCAGAACCGGCAACTTCAATGAAATCGTATCGGATTTCAACAAATACTACAACGAGTATGTTCAGGATGCTAAACAATTACCCAAAGGCCGCGGTATCAAGCAATTCAAAAGATGGGAATATTATTGGTCCCAGAGAGTTGATGCTGACGGAAATTTTCCTCCCGATGGTTACGTCCTGAATGAGTATCAAAAATATTTGAATCAAAACGCAGCTAACAGATACGCATCCGGAACCGGTAATTGGGAAATTGTCGGACCTGTTTACGGACCTGCAAACGGCACGGGCCAGATGAATGGTAATGGTCGTATAACCTGTATTGCTTTTCATCCTACGGATCCAAATACAATCTTTGCCGGAGCTCCTGCGGGAGGGATTTGGAAAACTACAGATAAAGGCGTTACCTGGACGGAATATTCTGTTGGATTAACAAGACTTGGCGTATCCAGTATTGTTGTTCATCCCACGAATCCGGATATTATTTACATTGGTACCGGCGACAGGGATGCAGGAGATTCCCCAGGATATGGTGTCTGGAGAAGTACTGATGGAGGGCAGACCTGGTTGGCGCACAATATAGGAATGGGTAACAGAACCATTAATGAACTTATTATCAATCCCGGCAATGCAAATATTTTACTTGCTGCGGCATCCAATAATACGATATACAGAACAACCGATGGAGGGGCTAACTGGGTCGCTACTGCAGGAATGACAACTAACCCCAAAGACATCGCTTTTCATCCTACGAATTCCAGTATTGTTTATGCCTCCGGAACAAAATTTTTTAAATCCACTAACGGGGGTGTCAATTGGGCGGAAATCACCAGCGGTGTTCCGGCCGGCGCACAGCGAATAGCATTAGCCGTTTCTGCTAATCAGCCTAATTGGGTGTACTTACTGGCAGGGGGTGGCACCGGATTAATAGGTATATACAAATCCACGGATAGTGGTACAAATTTTGCCACGCAAGCCACAACACCTAATATTTTAGGGTATCCTACAAATGGCAGTGATACTGCAAGTCAGGCCTGGTATGATTTAGTTATTGCGGCAGATCCTACCAATGCGGATATAATTTATACAGGAGGAGTGAACCTTTGGAAGTCGGTTAACGGAGGCGTTGCATTGACTTGCGCTTCATACTGGGTATCGCCAAGTGGAGGGATTGACGGAGTGCATGCCGACCAGCATGTATTAGAATTTTCCCCGCACACTAATGCGTTATACAACGGTAATGACGGTGGTTTGTATTATTCGACAAACAACGGCGTGAAATGGAATGACATCAGTAGTGGTTTGGCCATTGCCCAGCTCTATAAAATTGGTGTTTCGCAACAAAATCACGATGTAGTGATTAACGGTTATCAGGATAACGGAACGGGGATAGGCAGAGAATCAGGATTTGTTACGACCATAGGAGGTGATGGGATGGAATGTGCCATTGATCCTCTTAGCGATACGTTCATGTATGGTTCCCTATACAATGGGGATATCAGAAGATCCACTAATGGAGGGAGCTCTTTTTCAGGAAATATTGCCAGTTCAATTGGAGAAGCCGGTCCCTGGGTAACGCCGTATAAATTAGATCCTAATAACAGCAACACAATGCTTGCCGGTTACGCAAACGTTTGGCGAAATACTGATGTTAGAGCGACCAATGTCTGGACGCAAATTTCTGCATTTCCAGGGACTTCAACTCTTGTAGATCTGGCTATTGCACCTTCTAACAGTAACGTTGTGTATGTGTCCAGAAATGGGACGAACAAGTTTTACAAATCTACAGATGCTTTAGCGGCCAGTCCAACATGGACAGATTTAACTGCTACGCTTCCAGTGGCATCGGTGCCAAAGGATATTGAAATCGATCCGGCAAATCCTGATATTATCTATGTAGCCATTGGAAATAAAATATATAAATCGGTAAATGCGGGTGTCAACTGGGTTGATTTTTCCGGGACATTGCCGGCAATTCCGTTAAGCACTATAGTTATTGATAAGTCCAGTCCTGTGGGAGCCATGTATGTGGGTATGGATGTTGGTGTTTACTACAGGGATAACAGTATGGCAAATTGGACCAGTTATTCGACCGGACTCTCCAATGTGGAAATTACCGAACTTGAAATACATTACAGTACAGTGGAATGCAACAGTAAATTGTATGCTGCCACCTACGGACAAGGACTTTGGGTCAGCGATTTAAAAGATCCCGGAAATACTGTGCCTGTAGCCTGTTTTGAAATGGAAAATACCGTGGGATGTGTTGATGCCGTTTTTCCGTTAACAGATAATTCTGATTTTGCTCCAACGTCCTGGTCCTGGTCTATTAGTCCTGCTACCTTCAGTTTTGCAAATGGGACAACCGCTACTTCTCAGAACCCGCAAGTAATATTTAATGCCTCGGGAAACTATACAATTGAGCTTACCGCAACCAACTCTTTTGGTTCGGATGTGGTCTCTAAAATCTACGCCGTTCAGATAAGCGGAGGAACTATCGCTACGGGTTTTAATCAAAATTTTGAAACACAAACGGCATGCGGTACCACGTCGAATTGTGGAGCCGGTGTTTGTAATATTACGGGACTATGGACTAATTTAACAAACGGAACACAAGATAACATTGACTGGCGAATTGACATCGGCGGGACCCCAACAGCGAATACCGGACCGGATGTCGATTATAATCCCGGCACAGCGGCTGGAAAATATGCTTATCTTGAAGCAAGTAGTTGCCGGGCCCAAACCGCAATTTTGGAAAGCCAGTGTATTCTTTTGGATCAGGATTATAACTTTGAATTTGCCTATCATATGTATGGTGATTCCATGGGAAGCCTGCACGTTGATATATTTTCAAACGGAGTCTGGTACAAAGATTACAGTACTCCTTTTTATGGAGATAAAGGAAATCAGTGGCTCAAAGCAACAATCGATCTGAATGCTTTTGTCGGTGAAACCATAAAAATAAGAATAAGGGGCATTACCGGTTATCTGGAAAGGTCAGATATGGCAATTGACGACATCCTGCTAGTTTCAAAATGCTCGGAATCAACTATTTGGGATGGTGTTGCCTGGAGTAATGGCGTTCCCAATACAAGTAAAATAGCCGTTATTAACGGAAATTATAATACCGCTGCATCAGGGAATATAGAATGCTGTAAAATGATCGTAAACAATGGCTTTACATTGAACATAAACGATGCCAATTACGTATGGGTTGAAAATGAACTAACGGTTAATGGTGTTTTAAACGTAAAAAACAACGGCTCACTAATTCAGGAAAATGATATTGCAGTCAATACCGGGAATATTACCTATGAAAGAACCGCTTCAATGCGTTTGCATGATTATGTGTTTTGGTCGTCACCGGTTGCCGGTTTTACCACAGACAATATTTCACCCCTGACACCTTCGCAAAATATCTTTAAATGGGATCCTACCTTTGCCAATCCAAATGGCGGTGCCGGATATTGGGTAAGCGCGTCGGGCCAAGTGATGTCTCCCGGAAGAGGCTATATTGTGCGCGGGCCAAGTAATTTCAATGATACCGCCGCTCAAAATTTCACAGCTGCATTTACTAATGGCGTGCCTAATAACGGTGTGATTTCCATGCCGGTTTCAAGAGGAAACTATACCGCTAATTTTGTCGGGACTAATGGCGGGAGCATCACAAAATTTGATGATAACCTGAACTTAGTCGGAAATCCTTATCCTTCTGCAATCAGTGCCTTAGCATTTCTTAATCTGAACAGCGCTGTTATAGAAGGTACCGTGCGGATCTGGACACACAGTACCCTTCCTTCAAGCAGTACCTCGAATCCTTTTTACGGGAATTATGCTTCAAATTATACAGCAAACGATTTCATAGTATACAACGGAACAGGAACACTAAGTGGGCCGACCGGTTTTAATGGTTTTATCGCCGGAGGACAAGGGTTCTTTGTTACAATGCATGATGGGGCTGCTACTAACAGTAACGTTACTTTTAATAATGCTTTAAGAGGTAAAACAAACGATAACAGCCAATTCTACAGAACAGAAACGGCGATTCAGAAAAACCGAATTTGGTTAGATTTAGTAAATAGCAACCAAAATTCAGACCGGACACTAATTGCCTATGTTGAGGGTGCCACAAACCAAAAAGACTGGTTGTTTGACAGCTATACAAAAGTAGAAACCAATTCTCAGAGGATTTACACTTATGTTAACGAGGATCCACTGGCCATTCAGGCGTTTGGACTTCCTTTTTCCGATACGAATACGGTGCAGCTGGGCGTTCAGATACCGGCTGCAGGTAATTATTCCATCTCCCTGTTTGCTGTTGATGGTTTGTTTGCGAATCAGGATGTCTTCGTAAAGGACAATCTCAATGCTGCCAGACATAATATTAAGCAGTCGCCTTATACTTTCTTTGCTCAGCAAGGAACGTTCAATAATCGATTTGAATTGGTTTTTAGAGATGAATTATTAAGTACTGATGATTTTAGTGCAACAAATACTGTCACGGTCTTTGGAGATGATGCCGGAATCCATCTGAATGCATCTGAAAAAATTTCAGAAATAAGTGTTCATGATGTTTTAGGAAGGGCATTGTATGAGAAAAAAAATAGTGGTAAAAACGAAGTTATTATCTCCGCCATACCGCATTCCAATCAGGCATTGTTTGTGAAAATAAAGCTTGAAAACGGAGCGCTGATAAACAGAAAGCTAATTTTTTAAAAAAATATAATTTATAAAAGCCCTGCAATTCGTAGGGCTTTTATATTTTTGATAAAATGAAACTCCCTAAAGTATTACAGCAGAAATTAGAAACCCGCACCGTGAATCATGCGCTGCGGAAATTGCCTGAACCAAATGCGTTGATAGATTTTTCCTCCAACGATTACTTAGGTTTTGCCAAAAGCGAACTGATTTTTGAGGCAACACACCACCTTTTAGTGGATAGAGATCTGAAAATCAACGGAGCGACCGGTTCACGTTTGCTGTCCGGAAACCATGTTTTATATGTTGAAGCTGAAGATTTCATTGCGCAATTTCATAAGGCGGAAAGCGCATTGATTTTCAATTCGGGTTACGATGCCAATGTTGGTTTCTTCAGCGCGGTGCCACAACGAAGTGATGTGATTCTGTATGATGAATTGAGCCATGCGTCCATCCGCGACGGCATTCAGCTTTCCAATGCCAAAGCCTATAAATTCCAGCACAACGATTTTGAAGATCTCGAAAAGCTACTACAGCGATTTCAAAAAGAGACTTCCGAAATCTACGTTGTAACAGAAAGCGTTTTTTCGATGGATGGCGATTGCCCGAACCTGGAAGAATTAATTGCGTTAACCGAAAAGTACCATGCCTATTTAGTCCTTGATGAAGCGCATGCACTGGGAGTTTTTGGCGAAAGAGGAGAAGGCTTGGCACAAAGCTTAAATTTCCACGATAAGGTTTTTGCCCGAATCATGACCTTTGGAAAAGGCTTGGGTTGTCATGGTGCAGCCATTATCGGAAGCAACGAACTAAAAAACTATCTGGTAAATTTCGCCCGAAGTTTTATTTATACGACAGGCTTGTCTCCGCATGCTGTAGCTACAATCCTAACAGCGTATCAGCATTTGGGAGATGAAAACAGCAATCAGCTTCGCGGGAATATTGTACATTTCAATCAGGAGAAAAATCTTTTAGGGCTGAAACCGCTTTTCGTCCGTAGCAAATCGGCTATCCAGTCGGCCATCATTCCCGGTAATGAAAAAGTGAAAAACATTGCATTACAATTGCAGCAGAAAGGATTCGACGTAAAAGCCATACTGTCGCCCACGGTCCCGGAAGGCCAGGAAAGATTGCGTTTTTGTCTTCATAGCTACAATTCGAAAGAAGAAATCTCCAAAGTGTTGCAATTGTTGAGTAAGTTTGTCTTTTAATTCATTTATGGAAGAAAATAGATTTGAAAAAATAGCAACGTTTCAATATTCATCTGAAGCGATGATATATAAAGGGAAATTAGAATCGGAAGGTATTGAAGTGTTTTTGAGGGATAATTTTACCGTAGAAAGCAATCCTTTATACAGTAATGCTGTTGGAGGGATAAAGCTTTTTGTGAAAATAGAGGATGCCGAACGAGCCAAAGAAGTGCTGTCTGATGTAAACCCTTTTTCTGTTGATGATGGTGGAGAATTAATAAAATGTCCTAATTGTGGTGCCGAAAGCGCAGAAATGGTTACCTCTATTACTGGGATAAAGGAATTGCTTTCGTTTATCTTTTCTTTTTTGGTGGTTTTGCTTCCTTTCCACGCTAAGCATAAATACAAATGTGTAAAGTGTAATTTCGAATTTGCACAATAATGAAACTATTTATAACAGGCATAGGAACCGATGTGGGCAAAACCATTGCTGCCGCTATTGTCGTTCAGGCTTTGGAAGCAGATTACTGGAAACCAATCCAGGCCGGTGATCTGGAAAGTTCCGACACACTAAAAGTAAAAGCAAGAATCGACAATAAAAAATCGCACTTCTTTCCGAATTCGTATGCGTTAAATACTCCTGCAAGCCCGCATTTGGCAGCAGAACTGGACGGGATTACCATTGACATTACTAAAATTCAGGAGCCAAAAACAAAGAATCATTTGGTTATTGAAGGTGCCGGCGGAGTTTTTGTACCACTGAATGCCACTGAATGTGTTATCGATATCATTCAACCCGATTATAAAGTCATTGTCGTGTCAAGGCATTATCTTGGCAGCATCAATCATACATTATTGACAGTGGAAGCATTGCGAAATAGAAAATTAGTTATTGCCGGAATAATTTTCAACGGTGATGAGAACAAGGCTTCGGAAGAGATTATCCTGAGCAAAACCGGATTGACAATGATAGGGCGAATTGATAACGAGCCGTATTTTGATAAAAATGTAATCGCTTATTATGCGGATATTTTTAGGAGTAATCTGTTGAATTTATAAGAAAATAGAGAATAGAAAATGGAGAATAGAAAAGTCTATTAAAGATGTTTTGCTGAATCTTTTATCTATATTCTATTTTCTTTCCACTTAAAATAAAAAAATGAACCTTTCAGAACGAGACATACAATACAACTGGCATCCGTATACGCAACACAAAACGGCACAAAAGCACATCGCGATTGTAAAAGGCGAAGGCGCGTTGCTATGGGATGAAAACGGGAAGGAATACATCGATGCAATAGCGTCCTGGTGGGTGAATCCGTACGGGCATTCCAACCGTTTTATTGCTGATGCGATTTACAGGCAATTAACGACTTTGGAGCACGTTTTGTTTGGAGGATTTACGCACGAGCCGGCCGTTCAGGTCGCGGAAAAACTTGTTCCGATGTTGCCAAACAATCAAAAAAAGCTCTTTTTCTCCGATAACGGTTCGACGGCAGTCGAAATCGCGATAAAAGTGGCGTTGCAGTTTTTCTATAATAAAGGAGAGACGCGCACGAAGATCATAGCTTTTGAAAATGCTTTTCACGGTGATACTTTTGCAGCCATGGCGGCAAGTGGGATTTCCTTTTTTACGGAGGCTTTCCGCGGTTCTTTGATTGAAGTGGTCCGTATCCCGGTTCCGGTTAAAGGAAAGGAAAAGGAGAGTTTCGAAGCTTTGGAAAATTTGGTGAAAACTAATGAATTTGCCGGCTTTATCTTTGAGCCTTTGGTTCAGGGAGCCGCCGGGATGGTAATGTATGAAGCATCCGAGCTGGATAAACTAATTAGCATTTGCAAAAAGTATACTGTTTTCACAATAGCCGATGAGGTGATGACAGGCTTCGGCAAAACCGGAAAGAATTTCGCCTGCGATTACCTGAGCGAACAACCCGATATGATGTGCCTGTCGAAAGCACTTACCGGCGGGACAATTCCAATGGCCATTACAAGTTTTACACAAGAATTGTTTGATGGTTTTTATGACGATGATGTGAACAAAGCGCTGTTTCACGGACATACGTTCACAGCGAATCCAACAGGTTGTGCTGCGGCGCTGGCGAGTATGGAATTGTTGGAATCAGATGAAATGCAGCAGCATATTCAACGAATGAATTTAAAGCATCTGACTTTCCAGGAACAGATTCGAATGCATCCCAGAGTAGCTGCTACGAGGGTTTTGGGTGTAATTTTCGCTTTGGAGATCAAAACCGAAGATGCGGAAAGTTATTATGGTAACTTGCGGAATAAGTTGTATAATTTCTTTATTGACAAGGGTGTGATCCTGCGTCCGGTGGGCAATATCGTTTATATTCTGCCACCGTATATTATTTCGGATGACCAACTGGAAAAAATTTACAAAACAATAGAAGAAGCATTGTCAGAATGCTAACTTTGCAAAAAAAATCGGATATTGAAACCCATTGCCATTACCGCATTAGCTTCTTTTTCACCTTTAGGTAACCATTCTGAAGATATTTGGAACGAATATTTAAAGGAAACTACGCTTATTTCCGAAAAAGAATTGGGTAGTCAAAATGTACCCGTTTCTGCTCTGCCGGAAGTTTTACGCGAGTTGGTAAACGAATTGAAAGCTTCCGATCATAAATACAAATCGCTGGACAGTTCTGTTTTGTATGCGATGCTGGCTTCCCGAAAAGCGGTTGAACAGGCGGGTTGGACGGAAAAAGATACTTTTGGGATCAATATCGGCTCGTCCCGCGGAGCAACCGAGCTATTTGAGAAATACCACGAGGAATTTATTACTACCGGAAAAACGTCCACTTTGGCTTCGCCTACCACTACCATGGGAAATATTTCTTCCTGGGTAGCCCATGATTTAAAGGCAGGAGGGCCGGAAATCTCGCATTCCATCACGTGCTCTACGGCATTGCATGCGCTGTTAAACGGTGTGGCCTGGCTGCGCTCGGGAATGGCGGATAAGTTTTTGGTAGGCGGAAGTGAAGCGCCCTTGACGTCTTTTACCATAGCCCAGATGCAGTCGTTGAAAATTTATTCCAATGATACTTCAGAATATCCTTGTAAAGCAATGGATTTTGACAAAATTAAAAACACCATGGTTTTGGGCGAAGGGGCAGCAGTAGCCTGTCTGGAAACCGGAAATCATAATAATGCCCTGGCCTATATTGATGGAATTGGTTATGCGACGGATATTCTGGAACACGGGATTTCCATTTCCACGGAGGCGGACTGTTTTCAGAAATCAATGCGTTTGGCCTTGGAAAATATTCCTTTAGAAGAAGTTGATGCAGTTGTAATGCATGCGCCTGGTACCATAAAAGGAGATTTATCGGAATACAAAGCCATTCAGAAAGTCTTCGGTGAAAATCTTCCGATGCTTACGACCAATAAATGGAAAATAGGGCATACTTTTGGCGCTTCGGGGATTCTTAGCGTGGAAATGGCCGTTTTAATGCTCCAGCATCAGCAATTTGTTGGCGTTCCTTTTGGGAAGGCTCAGCAAGAACGTAAAGTTATCCGAAAAATCCTGGTCAACGCAGTTGGTTTTGGCGGAAATGCGGTAAGCGTTTTAATCAGTAAAGCCGTTTAATCTTTTTCCAAATCATTCAGTTTCTCAAAAATAAGATGGCTTTCATAGCCTTTACGCAATAAGAAATCTAAAAATTTCCGTTTCTTTTTCTGGATGTTTTTTTCCCTGATGGACTCCCATTGGCTTTCGGCGAGTTCATGGAATGTTTTCGAATAGTCGTCCGGAGTAATTTCCTGCAGCGCTTTTTCAATATTATACTTTGAAATGCCACGGAATTTTAATTCATTGACGATTCTCGTTTTCCCCCATTTTTTAATGTTGTGTTTACCTCTGGCGAAACTTTGTGCAAATCGTTCCTCATTTAGGAAATTGTTTTCGATAAGATGTACAACAATAGCATCAACAACCTGCGGAATCATGTTTAAAGATTTCAGTTTTTCCACCACTTCATAATGGCAGCGTTCCTGATAGCCGCAGTAATACTCGAGTTTTCGTTTGGCTTCTTCTACCGTGTACGTTTTCAATGGTTTATTGTTCATAAGTTACTCACAAGTTAACATTAATTTAATCACACTTTTCTCGAAATTTGTATCTTTGGGGCCCGCTTTTTGTGATTTATTCGTAAAAAAGTGGTAGAAATATAGGAAAATATTTAAAATTTTACCCAAATCGTATGAAATTTAAATTACCGTTGTTATTTTTTTTGTTTTCTGCAACGCTTAGTTGGGGGCAAGTTACTATTGTATCTGATGGTTTAAACAATTCCGCAACACTTTTTACGACAAGTGGAGGTGTTTTTTATACTGGGAATTCAGTAGCAGGCGATAGACCGGCAACTTCCCCTTTTGCCGTGGAAGGAACACATTCTTTCGGGATTTCCAATGGAACAGCGACCTTAACATCAAACGCAAATGTTGATGTTTCTTCATATACAGGAATTTCGATGACTTTACGACTTGCCTCTTTTTCAATCGGATCCACCGGAAATGGTGCCGATGGTACGGATGTTGTGACCGTTGAAGTTAGTCCTGATGGAGGTTCTACCTGGTATAGTACAGTCAGAGTTTTAGGAAATGCGAATGCGTATTGGGCCTATTCAACAGGAACAGGAACTGCGTCGACTGCTTATGACGGAAATGCTGCGCCAGTCGATTTCACGCCTGCCAGTGGCGGAAACAGAACAACAGATGGGTACACTACCATGACAGTAACCGGTTTGCCAGTCGTGAGCACACTCAGGTTTCGAATAACAATGTTGAATAATTCTGCTAATGAAAGATGGGTCGTTGATGATTTTAAAGTTCAGGGAACACTCTCCTGCACGCCGCCTCCGGTTCCTTCCGGAACCATTTCAGGAACAACACCAGCTTGCGGAAGCACTACTCTAAGTTTTTCAGGGACAGCGGTTTCTCCCGAAGTTTATTATTGGCAGACTTCGGCAACAGGTACATCAACAGCAAATAACGCTGCCGCGAATCTGGCAGTTAGTACCTCCGGTAATTATTATGTGCGAACTTATGACGGTTCCTGCTGGTCTGCAAGTGCTGTCGGGCCTTATGCTGTTACAATTAATACGGCTGTAAATATCGGAACGCAACCGGCAAATCAAAGTGTGGCGGAACCTGCCACGGCTGTATTCACAGTTGCGGCTACAGGTACAGGCCTGACTTATCAATGGCAGGAATCCACTGATGGTGGAAGTAACTGGAACAATGTTAGCACAGGAACCGGCGGAACAACTACGTCCTATACTACTTCGGCAACTGTAGTAGGAATGAACGGCTACCAATATCGTGTGATTGTTAGCGGAACGGCTCCTTGTGTGTCGGTTACTTCTTCTGCGGCTACCCTTACTGTTACAGCTTCTGTTCCGGAAATCAATCTGCAGGGGAATTCAGTAACCATAGTAGACGGGGACGCAACACCATCAGCGACGGACCATGCCGATTTCGGGAATGTGGCGGTCGGAAGTCCGTTTACAAGAACATTTACAATCCAAAATACAGGCTCGGCTGCTTTATCGCTAACGGCTGCAAGTCCGTATGTAACCATCAGCGGAACAAATGCAGCTGATTTTTCCATTACTAGCATTCCTTCCAACACTATTGCGGCTTCAGGCTCTACAACTTTTGTCGTGACTTTCACACCTTCGGCTTTAGGCTTGAGAACCGCAACGCTTACCATTAACAATAACGATAGTGATGAAGGTGTATACGATTTTGCTATTCAGGGAACCGGTATCGCCAGTGCCGTTTCGGATGTTATCGCTTCCGGAGGCGAATCGGCAACTGTTTCTTCACTGGAAAATGATGCGGCCATTACCACTACAGCTGATGGAGCACAGGTGTGGCAATTTACCGTAAGAGATGGCGGAGCAAGTGCCGATGCAGATAATTTTGCATCAATCGTAAACAGTATCCAGCTTACACAAGCGGGGGGGAATCAAATTGACGACTGGTCCGATGCTATCCAGGCCGTTGCCTTATTTAACGGAACTACTAAAATTGCAGACGGAGTGGTTACTGCGACAACGATAACTTTCACCGGAGCGCCATTAATTTCTGTTCCGGATAATGGAACGGTTTTGCTTTCCGTAAGATTGTCGGTGCAAACCAATCCGAATAATACAGGCGGTAATTTAGATGGTGATGATTTTGTTTTCACAGTGCAAAATGCAAATGTTACCGAATCAGCTTCAGGATCACAATTCTTAAATACAGGAACTTCTTCTTCGGCAAATGGGCAAAACGTTTTGGCTATCGTGGCAACGCAATTGGCTTTTACGCAACAGCCTACAACAACCAGTGTAAACAACAGCATGGGGAATGTCCAGGTGACAGCAACCGATGCAAACGGCAACACCGATTTAGGTTTTACCGCTACTGTTTCCCTTACCAGCACCGGTACGATGACAGGCGCGCCATTGACTATAAGTGCAGTTGCCGGAGTAGCAACTTTTACAGGAATTACACATACGGCCACCGGTACAGGATTTACAATGACGGCCGCAACAACGGGAGTGACTTCTGCAGTGAGCTCGGCTTTTAATATTACAATAGCCACCGTTTTCAGTCCGGGCGATTTTGCGGTAATCGGATTGAATTCGAATATTACCTGTTATGCAGCAGGCCCTAACGGAGCGTATGCAGCGGGAGACGACGAAATAAGTTTTATTACTTTTAAAGACATTCAAACCGGAGATTCGTTTTATATGACAGACAACGGTTATGAAAGAGCTACAGCCGGATTATGGGGCGATCAGGAGGGAGTATACAGCATTGTCCGCACAGGGGCTATGGTTCCGGCGGGGACAGTGATCACTTTTAGGTTGCGTAATACTACTCCGTTCGTTGAATTTAACTCTCCGGATGCTAACTGGAACTACAGCAAAGTTTCCGGATTTACCGGTAGCTTAGTAATGAATTCAGGTGGGGACCAGATATTCTTTATGCAGGGCGGGACCTAGAACAATCCGGCAGGAACAAGTGATGCGACCTATACGCCAGGGAATTATTTGTATGGTTTCAATACCAATACGGCATGGAATTCTTTGGGCGGAAGTACGCAACAATCGGCGCTGCCAATCGAATTGAGATGTTTCAGCTTAATGCCGGGATCTGCAACCGATTTTCTTGAATATACAGGAATTTTGACACCGGCAGACAAATTAGACTGGATTGCAAGACTGAATAATCCTTCCAACTGGACCAACAGAGCAACTTGCGCAGGATATACCAGAATGCACGTAGGTCAGGTGTATTCGGTGACCACAGGCGGAACTTTTATAGACGGAGTCTGGACAGGAACAAAAAGCACTGATTGGTTTGATTGCGCCAACTGGCAGACGCTTGAAGTGCCGGACCAAAATGTTAATGTGGATCTTAATGCGACAAACGCAACAAGAGACGCTATCATCGATGCAACTTCGGCCAATGCACCAATTTATGGAAGCATTGCAAAAACGAATAATTTAACCATATCTTCCAGAAAAGTGCAGCTTCAGGCTTCTGCAAACAACAAACTGGAAGTCCACGGCAATTTGCTGATCGATGCCGATTCAGGTGTTTTGGATATGGACGATAGTAATGCCGGTACTTCAGACGGGGAATTGTATTTGTATGGTAACTGGACCAATAACATGGGCAATGCTGCTTTCGAAGAAGGCAACGGAACAGTATATTTTACAGGAAGCACACCACAAATCATCAGCAATGTAACGCCAGTAGGAACCGAAGTTTTCTACAATCTGATCCTGAACAATAACTTCCAGACCAGTGTGTCAAATGATATCATTGCCAACGGAAGCATGACCGTGAAAACCGGAAAGACACTTACCATTACGCCAGCGGATTTTGCAAGCGTTCAGAACGACCTGACTGTTGAAAATACGGCAACTATGGATATTCAGCATGAAGGGTCTTTAGTTATGGTTAATGATTTGGGAGTAGTAACCAATAACGGTACGACATACGTCCGCAAAATGAGCCGACTTTTCGATCGCTACGATTATACGTTCTGGTCTTCACCAATTGCGAGTTCGCCGATAAGCATATTCAGTCAATGGCAGATCAATTATATCTTCAAGCTTAATACAGCCACTTTCCGTGATGACAATGATGATTCGCATGATGATAACGGCGATGCCTGGGTATTTACGCCACAAGCCGAAATCATGTCTCCGGGAAGAGGCTATGCGGCTATGGGCAGAATCAATCAGACGTATCCGGCACAACAAGGCTCGGTGTACAGCGGAAGAGTCAATAACGGTGTCATTACGCAGCCGATTGCTTTGAGTTTGGACAATACAAAAGCAAATGACGATTTCAACCTGGTGGGTAATCCCTATCCGTCAGCAATCAGTGCTGATGCTTTTATTACTGCCAACACAGATATTTCAGGAACATTGTATTTCTGGACCCACGAAGGGAATATCCAGGTAGCAGCCATTAATCCGGGGCCGCATGCTCAGAATTTCAGCCCTGATGATTTTGCCTATTATAATTTAGCCGGAGGAACGGGTACGCGTGCCGGCTTGCTTTCCGGGAATGGAAACAGCAATGCGCCAAGCGGATATATAGCGTCAGGGCAAGGATTCCAGGTAGATGCGGACGCCGCGACTTCAGTGGTTTTCAATAACAGCATGCGAAATATTGCGCATCCGAATAATGACTTCTACAGAACAGCATCCGGACCGCTTCAGAAGGACAGAATCTGGTTAAACCTTACCAATCCGGAAGGAATTTACAATCAGCAATTAATCGGTTTCTTCCCCAATGCGACTTTGGGAGTGGACCGAGGATATGACGGAGCTTATGTTAAGTCCAGTACATACGCCGCTTTCTATTCAATGATTGCTAACAAGCCATATAAGATTCAGGGGCGTAGTGCTTTTGATGTGAATGACAGGATTCCGCTGGGATTCCGTTCCGCTTATGAAAAAACGTATACCGTTTCGATTGGTGATATAGAAGGAATATTGATTTCACAGAATGTTTACCTAGAAGACTTACAGCTGAATATCATTCATGACCTGAAAGCGTCTAATTATGCGTTCGCAACACCGGCAGGAGAATTCAACAACCGTTTTGTATTGCGTTTCACAAATTCTACTCTGGAAAATGAAGAGTTCGAAACCATTCAGAATGCTGTGATGATTTATAACGATGAAAATATCCATGTCACTTCTTCCCTTGAACGTATTAAATCGGTAACAGTTTATGATGTTTTAGGAAGAGTAATTGCAGAAAAATCGAATGTAAACAGCAATGCAGCTGCAGTAACAAATGTAAAATCCACTGAAAGTGCGCTGATTGTTAAAGTAACTCTGGAAAATGGCCAAATTGTGACGAAAAAGGTAATCCATTAAGTTCAAAAGACATAGTATAATAAAGGCATCAGAGAATTCTGATGCTTTTATTATTAAATCGCAATTTTGTTATTTTTTTGAATAATTCCTTTGTAATTCGTTAAAAAAAACGATAGTATTGTACCTGAAACTTAACTAACCAAACTAACTAACCCCAATGATGAAAAAACTTCTGCTGATTGCATTATTGCAATTAACAGGGCTTTCTCTATTTGCACAGGAGAAAGCGCTATGGACGGAAACCCAAACGTCCGATTTTAATGCCAACGATGTCATAAAAGGAACATCCAACCCACAAGAGTATAAAGTTTTCACGCTTGATGTAACCCAATTTCAAAAAGCGTTAAAAAAGGCACCTAACAGAGATGCTTCTGTTGGAACAACGACTCTTGTTTTGTCTTTTCCGAACTCTGAAGGTAAGCTGGAGCATTACAATGTAATGGAAGCTTCCGTTATGGCTCCGGAACTTCAGGCTGCATATCCTGAGATTCGTTCTTATGTTGGTCAGGGAATCGAAAACCCTTCGAGTACAATCCGCTTCAGCTTCTCACCACAAAAAGGCTTTAGTGCTTTAATTCGCTCGGGAAATCATGGCACACTAATCATTGATCCGCTTACTGCGGACAATACAAAATATATAATTTTCAAAAGATCCAGTGCGCCAGGGAGTCTTGGATTTACCTGTTCCACTCCCGACGCGGATCTTGCAGAATCACTTCAAAAAGGAGTTTTGAATAATGCAGATGACAGCAACCTTCGCCGTTTTCGTCTGGCCATGTCCTGCACCGGAGAATATACAGCTTTTCACGGAGGAACCGTTGCCGGGGCTATGGCGGCAATCAATGCTACCATGACCCGTGTAAACGGTGTGTTTGAAAATGATTTCAATGCAACAATGATATTGATTGCGACAAATTCGAATGTGATTTATACCAATGCAGCGACAGATCCGTATTCAGCAGCTGCAAATATGGCCAACTGGAATACAGAATTACAGAATACTCTAACTTCAGTTATCGGAGAAGCGAACTATGATGTAGGCCATTTATTCGGTGCCACCGGTGGAGGAGGAAATGCCGGATGTATCGGGTGTGTATGCGTAAACGGCAGCAAAGGCAGTGGCTATACTTCTCCCGCAAACGGGATTCCGCAAGGGGATGCTTTCGATATCGATTATGTAGCGCATGAATTAGGCCACCAGTTCGGGGCCAACCATACCTTTACACATTCTACTCAAGTAGCCGTAGCGCAATTGGAACCAGGAAGTGGAAGCACAATCATGGGTTATGCCGGTATCACCGGGGCTACGGATGTGCAGACCAACAGTGATGCTTATTTTCACGCAATCAGTATCCAACAGGTGACTAACAATATTAAGGGGAAAGCCTGTCCGACAGTTATTGCAACAGGAAATGCGGTGCCGACAGCCAATGCGGGTGCCGACAAATTATTCCCCATCGGAACAGCTTTCAAACTTACTGGTTCAGGAACAGATGCTAACGGAACAGCTTCATTAACGTATTGCTGGGAACAGATGGATATCGGAGATGCGACAACAACTTATCCTAATACTACAAAAACAACGGGTCCTAATTTCCGTTCATTTACTCCAACCACCAGTACGATGCGCAGATTTCCAAGACTGGCAGATCACGTGGCTAATGGTGTGGGCGGAAATATGTGGGAAATTGTTCCGGGCGTAGACCGAACGCTTGCTTTCCGATTTACGGTAAGAGACAACAGAGCCGGCGGAGCAGCTAACGAAAGCGATAATATGAACGTGGTTTTCGATAATGCTTACGGACCTTTCGCAGTAACTTCGCAGGCAGCAGCAGGAATAAGCTGGGCTATCGGAAGTACGCAAACCATTACATGGACGGTTAACAATACCACGGCTTTGGCAGGGTCGGCTAATGTGAATATATTGCTTTCGACCGATGGAGGTGTAACCTTTCCAATAACATTAATCGCAAACACACCAAACGACGGAACGCAAACGATAACGGTTCCCGATGCGTTGTCAACCAATTGCCGTTTGCTGATTGAGCCGACGGGTAACGACTATTATGCAATTAATACACAGCGATTCATGATCGGGTATTCGGTTACGACAACTTGTACGGATTATACTTTTAATACGGCTTTTGCTATTCCGGATAATAATACGGCTTATACGGTAAAATCAATTAATGTCCCTACTACCGAGGCAATCACAGATGTAAACCTGAGAGTAAACCTAACGCACAGTTACGTTTCCGACTTACAGGTAGTGCTTGTAAATCCGAGCGCATCCAACCAGATCAACATCTTCAACAGAAGCTGTACGAATAATGATAATATGAATGTACTCTTTGATGATCAGGGAGCGGCAATTGTATGTGCTTCGCCAACAACGGGAACATATCTTCCGGCTCAGGCATTGTCAGTTTACAATGGAATGAACCCACAGGGGAACTGGTTGGTGGGAATCCGTGATTTAGAGGCAGTTGATACCGGAAATGTTACATCTTATACATTGACCATCTGTTCACAAACCTATACGGAACTGGCAGTAACTTGCGGTGCGCTTGCATCAACATGGAACGGAAGTGCCTGGTCGAATGGAACTCCGACTAAAAATACAGCGGTGACCATCAATGGAAACTACAATACGGCTACAAACGGAAGTATTTCCTGCTGTAGTTTAACAGTGAATGGAGGTGCTACATTAACAATCGGGCCTAATAACTATGTTCAGGTTACCAATGATGTGACGGTGAATGCTACAGGTAATTTACAGGTTCTTCATACTGGTTCACTGGTTATGTTGGATAATACAGGAATCGTAACCAATAATGGAACTATGAATGTTCACAAGACTTCCGCTTCTTTTGATCGTTATGATTATACTTTCTGGTCTTCTCCAGTCGAAAACGCGACCATAGGAAGTGCGCTTTCAGCATGGAATCAGCCTTATATTTTCAAATTAAATGCGGCTAATTTCAGGGATGACAATAATGACATGCATGATGATAATAATGATGCCTGGATATTTACACCACAAACGGAAGTAATGACATCCGGTAGAGGGTATGCAGCCATGGGTAGTACTTCGGGGGTTTTTCCTAAAACGCAAAGTATTGTTTTTAACGGTAAGGTAAATAATGGTATTATAACAGTTCCCGTAGCTTTAAGTCAGGACAACACAAAAAATAACGACGATTTTAACCTAATCGGAAATCCATATCCTTCCGCGATCAGCGCTAATGATTTTATTAATGCCAACCTGGCTTCAATTTCAGGAACGCTTTATTTCTGGACGCATGTTGGAAATCTTTCTGTAGCAAATACAGGGTCTTCTGCAGCTAATTACAGTCCGAATGATTTTGCGTACTATAATCTTTCCGGTGGAACAGCGACTACCGCAACAGGAGGTGGGAATACAGCTGTGCCGACAGGCTTTATAGCTTCAGGCCAGGGATTCCAGGTGGATGCTTCGGTTAACGGAAATGTGGTTTTCAATAACAGCATGAGAAATGCAACCCATGCTAATTCCAATTTTTACCGTGATGGCGGAATGCTGGGCGGAGAAAGAGACCGAATCTGGCTTAACCTGACCAATGAAGAAGGGATTTTTAACCAACAACTGATTGGTTTCTTCCCCGAGGCAACATCAGGAACAGATGCCGGTTACGACGGATATTATCTGAAAACAAATACGCATGCGGCATTCTATTCCCTAATTGGCGTGGAAGCATTTAAGATTCAGGGACGAAGTGCCTTTGATGTGAACGATCAGATTCCGTTAGGATTCTTTTCCGGATATGATAAAACGTATACCATCTCAATCGGAACTGCCGAAGGAGCTTTGGCAACAAATACTGTTTATCTGGAAGACAGGCAATTGAATGTAATCCATAACCTAAGCGCTTCGGACTATGTTTTCGCTACAGTAGCGGGTGAATTTAACAACCGGTTTGTATTACGCTTCACGAATACCACGCTCGGAAATGAAGATTTTGAAGCTGTAGCAGATGCGGTTATCGTTTATGCAGATGATAACATCAACGTGGTTTCTTCTTTAGAGCAAATCAAAGAAGTGACTGTATATGATGTTTTGGGAAGATTGGTTGCTGAAAAGAAAAATGTGAATGCAAATGCAGCAGCGCTGACTACTGTAAAACCAACGCAAAGCGCTTTAATAGTTAAGGTTGCTTTGGAAAACAATCAGGTGGTAACTAAGAAAGTGATTTACTAGATATATAAAGGAATTAAAAAACCCCGCTCATTGAGTGGGGTTTTTTAGTTTATGATAAAAAGGAAAATTAGTTTGCTTTTCCTTTTGCCTGTGCTTCCAGGTTTCTTTCGATTTTATGTTCCGGACGTGTCCATTTTGGTTTTTCACCTAACGCCTGGAATTTGGAATCTTCTGCTTCCACAGTTTCCGGCTGCATCAGTTTGATGAAAGGTTTTTGCGGCTGCAATCCTAACATTTCGAACATCTTCATATCTTCGTTAACATCCGGGTTTGGCGTCGTTAATAATTTGTCTCCTGCGAAAATCGAATTCGCTCCGGCAAAGAAACACATTGCCTGTCCTTCTCTGGACATTTGTGTTCTTCCTGCTGAAAGACGTACCTGAGTATCCGGCATAACGATACGCGTAGTGGCTACCATTCGAATCATTTCCCAGATTTCCACCGGTTTTTCGTCTTCCATTGGCGTTCCTTCAACAGCAACCAAGGCGTTAATCGGCACCGATTCCGGCTGTGGGTTTAAAGTTGACAAAGCTACCAGCATTCCTGCACGGTCTTCGATACTTTCTCCCATTCCGATGATTCCGCCGCTGCAAACGGTAACATTCGTTTTACGAACGTTTTCGATAGTCTGTAAACGGTCTTCGAAGCCTCTTGTCGAGATAACTTCCTTATAATAATCTTCAGATGTGTCTAAATTGTGGTTGTAAGCGTATAAGCCAGCTTCCGCTAAACGGTGTGCCTGATTTTCGGTAAGCATTCCTAGCGTACAGCAAACTTCCATGTCCAATTTGTTGATGGTACGCACCATTTCCAATACCTGATCGAATTCCGGTCCGTCTTTTACGTTCCTCCAGGCGGCTCCCATGCAAACGCGGGAAGAACCTCCGGATTTTGCGCGCAATGCCTGTGCTTTTACCTGTGAAACTGACATCAGGTCATTGCCTTCAACACCTGTGTGGTAACGTGCTGCCTGTGGGCAATAGCCACAGTCTTCAGGACAGCCTCCGGTTTTAATGGATAATAAGGTGGAAACCTGCACCACATTCGGGTCGTGGTTTACACGGTGAATGGAAGCTGCTTCGTAAAGCAGGTCCATTAAAGGCTTATTGTAGATCGCTATGATTTCTTCTTTGGTCCAGTTGTGTCTAGTGGTTGTGCTCATGCTACATTATTTGAAGGCTCAAAAATAGGCAATTAGATACGAAGTAAAAAATTTTGTTGGAGTGAGATTTGCGTAAATACAAATTTGTTTTTTCGGAGGGTGAAACTATGGTTTTCTTCAGGTTTGCATTTATTTGATTTCATACTTCCGTCGTGCTTTTGTCAAAATGCTTACTTTTGAAAGAAATTACGCCGTTTATTAAACTAATAAAATGTCCTGCTCATATGGAGATAAAACAAGCCAAAACAATTGATGAAGTAATTGAATTGCTGGAAGAAATAATTGTTGTTTCAATGGCGAAGCAAACACCTTTGGGGTATTTCGCCGCGCTTTATCATAAAGTCACCCTAAAGATTAAGGAAGGTATTGCTGAAGGCGTGTTTCAGGATGGCGACCGCATGGAAAAGTTAGATGTTATTTTTGCAAATCGTTATTTAAAGGCGTACTGGCAATACAAAATGAAAGAAACGCCGTCTTTGTGCTGGAAGTTTGCTTTTGTTAAAAGTGAAGTGTATTGGCCGATTATGTTGCAGCATCTTCTGTTGGGAATAAATGCCCATATCAACTTAGATTTGGGGATTGCAGCTGCTCAGGTGTGCCCGGGCGACAGTATTGCAGACTTAAAACAGGATTTCGATAAGATAAATGAAATTCTGGCAAATCTTGTCGGCGATGTTGAGAGCGCGCTTTCGCAAGTATGGCCCACCTTAAAAACCATTTTGAAATATACCAGCAAGGCAGATTCTTTTCTGATTGACTTCAGTATGCAAATAGCTAGGGAAGGCGCCTGGAAATTCGCTGTGGAACTTGCTCCTTTAAGTGTAGAACAGGCAGATTTGGCAATTATAAAACGTGATGAAGAAGTTCGTAAAGTTGCAGAGCTGGTGAGTGATCCCGGTTATATAGCCAGCGGTGTTTTTAAATTTATCCGTCTTTTTGAAAGAGGAACCGTGGCAGAAAAGATAGCGGTACTAGCAGAGGTAAAGTATTTGAAGGGGTATGGCGACTTGTCAAGGGTGTAAAATAAAAATGGTTTAAAATAAAAAAACCTCCCATTTCTGAGAGGTTTTGTACCCGGAGTGGGAATCGAACCCACACACCTAAGTACACGAGTTTGAGTCGTGC
>NZ_CAMLMK010000012.1 GCF_946481155.1 uncultured Flavobacterium sp. | reverse complement strand
AATATCATGGAAGGCGACGAGTTTCCTGCTTTTTTCATGAGTTGCACTACTTTGAAAGATCCTGTAAGCTTCAACGGACGATACCATAATTTTGAAATAGTGACGTATGTGGATTACGACAGTTTCAAGGAATTCGATGTCTCGGACGATTATCATTGTCCGAAATACGAGGCACTGAAAAACCGTATCACCGAAAAATTCATGAACAGCGTCGAGAAAATCATTCCAACGGCCAAGCAGCATCTCGTCCAAGCCGAACTTGGGACACCAAAAACCAATCAGTTCTATGTGAACACCACGCGGGGCAATGTCTACGGAACAGAAAAAACGCTTAGCCAGGTCGGTCCGTTCTCGTATAAAAACAAAACGGAAATCGAAAACCTGTTTCTTTGCGGGGCAAGCACTTTGTCACATGGCGTAACAGGAGCAACTTATTCTGGCTTAGAAGCAGCAGCACAAATTTTGAATTGCAAGTCGGATGATTTATTAATTGCCGATGAAAACCAAAAAATCACCATTTTCGACGCGGAAGATCCTTCCACCTGGAGCGAGTTCATCCACAAGAAAAGAGAGGACAAAATACGGACCTTCAAAGAAGTGAAAGTTAATTAACAAAACAATTTCGGATGCCTTTAAGGTTGTTTATCTTTGCTTTCGGAATTTAAAAAACAGGAATGAAAAACGTACTCGTAGTTTATTATACCCAATCGGGACAGCTGGGTGAAATTGTACAAAATATTGCAAAACCGCTTCTGGATGATCCGGAGGTTTCGGTCACCTTCTATAAAATTGAGATGGAAAAACCATTTCATTTCCCATGGAAGAAAGAAGCTTTTTTTGATGCATTTCCGGAGTCTTTTCTTCAGATTCCGTCAAAAATCCATCCGCCTTCGGAAGAGATTCTTGCTAAAAAATACGATTTGGTAATTTTAGGTTATCAGGTGTGGTACCTATCGCCATCCATTCCGGTAAATTCCTTTCTGAAAAGCGAATTTGCTAAGCCATTACTTGAAAATACTCCTGTCGTTACCGTTATCGGCTGCCGGAATATGTGGGCGTTTGCTCAGGAGAAAATGAAAAAACTGCTCACCGAGGTTGGTGCAAAATTAGTTGGAAATATTGCTTTGGCCGATCGAAACATCAATCATATCAGCGTTATAACGATTGTCGAATGGATGTTTTCCGGCGAAAAAAAGAAGTATTTGGGCATTTTTCCAAAACCGGGCGTTTCGGATAAGGAAATTCGGGAATCGGAGAAATTTGGGACGGTCATTCTTAAAAACTTAAAATCTAATTCCTACGATAATCTGCAACAGGAATTATTGGAGAAAGACGCTGTTGAAATACGTCCGTTCTTAATCGAAATGGATAAAAAAGCCAATAAAATGTTCAAAGTATGGGCGAATCTGATTATTAAAAAAAACAATTCCCGCCCCGCATGGCTAAAAGGATTTAATATTTATTTGTTGGTGGCAATTTGGGTAATCTCGCCAATTGTCTATATCTTGCACCTTTTTACATATCCCCTAAAATATTCCGGAATAAAAAGGGAGAAATCCTACTATAGAGGGGTTTAAAAGATTTTTGAAATTAAAATATGCTTGAAGTCTACATAACAAAATCGGGAAAATATTTGCCCAATGAAGCGGTTTCCAATGACGAAATGGAAACTTTTCTTGGGTTGATAAATAACGCCGCCTCCAAAGCACGACGAATAATCCTTAGAAATAATGGAATTACTTCTCGTTATTATGCTTTGGATGAGGACGGAAATCCCACGCATACGAATGCCGAACTGACCAGGAATGCCATCGAGACGCTTTTCGATGCCACATTCACTAAAAATGATATGGAATTGCTTTCATGCGGAACTTCAACACCGGATACTTTATTGCCATCGCACGCTGCCATGGTACACGGACTTTTAGACAATCAGTCAGTGGAACTGAATTCTTCTGCGGGAGTATGCAATGCGGGGATGAATGCACTGAAATTCGGTTTTCTTTCCGTGAAATCCGGAAGCACTAAAAATGCGGTGTGTACCGGTTCGGAACGTGTTTCCGCCTGGATGCTCGCCGATAAATTTGAAAGCGAAGTTGTGAATCTCAAGAATCTAGAAGAGCAACCCATCATAGCTTTTAAAAAAGACTTCCTTCGCTGGATGCTGTCTGATGGCGCCGCGGCTTTTTTACTGGAAAACAAACCTTCAGGAAAAAATCCCTTGAAAATTGAATGGATGGAAGCGTATTCCTATGCACATGAGCTTGAAGCGTGTATGTACGCGGGAGGCGATAAGCTGGAAAACGGAAGTATCAAACCATGGAGCGATTATAAATCGAACGAATGGCTGACACAATCGGTTTTTTCCATTAAACAGGACGTGAAAATCCTTGATAAAAATATCCTTGAAAAGGGTGCCGTGAGTATGAAAGAGGCCATGGATAAAAACAATATCCGTCCGGAAGACATTACTTATTTCCTTCCGCATGTATCCTCACATTATTTTGTGAACGGATTGTACAATGCGTTGGCCGAAAAAGGAATAGAAGTTCCGATGGAGAAATGGTTCATGAACCTGAAAGACGTCGGGAACGTAGGTTCTGCTTCGATTTACCTGATGCTGGAAGAACTGATGAATTCAGGAAAGCTGAAAAAAGGCGATAAAATATTGCTGTCTGTTCCGGAAAGCGGCAGATTCTCATATGCTTATGCTTATCTAACCGTATGCTAAATGGAAAATACATTACCTATCATAGATAAAGATTTTGTCGGAACACTTATTCCGCAGAAATTCCCGTTTGTAATGGTGGATAAACTGCTTTCGTTCTCTGAAAATGAAGTGGTGGCAGGACTGAAGGTAGTCAGCGAGAATATTTTTTTACGTGAAGGGAAATTCCAGGAATCCGGATTGATTGAGCACATGGCACAATCAGTAGCTTTGTTTACCGGTTATCAGTTTTACCTGAAGAACGAACCGGCGCCAACAGGTTATATCGGCTCGATAAAATCAATCGAAATTGCTGAATTGCCGGAACTGGGAGCTGAAATAGAAACGACTGTCAATGTGCTTCATGAATTCATGGGCGTGACATTGGTGGATATTGTTTCAAAATCAGAAGATAAAGAAATTGCGCGCGGTCAGATGAAAACCGTTTTAGCATCATAACTATGGAGCAGTACGAAAATACAATCGACATCAAACATTATTTGCCACATCGCAAACCGATGCTTATGGTCGATTGGATACTGGAACTCAATACGCAGGAAGTAAAGACTGTTTTTGAAATCAAGCAGGAAAATCTTTTTGTTGCCAATAACGTTTTGGCAGAAGTGGGCCTGATTGAAAACGCCGCGCAAACCTGTTCCTCCATTGTAGGGCAGTCTTTTTTTCTTGATGAAAACCAGGAAGTAAAGGAAGATGTTGAGGTGATAGGATTCATCAGCGGAATAAAGAAAGTTAAGGTTCTGGATTTGCCGAAAGTAGGCAGCACAATTGATACCCATGCGATTTTGAATTCCCGTTTTGATACTGACGATTACAGTATTTGTACGATGTTATGCAGTACATTTTGCAATGAAGTATTGCTTTTTGAGGCAGAAATAAATTTATTCATCCAGGAGAAACGATAAAATGAAGCAGGAAGAAGTACCGCAGGACAAAAGCAATCTCTCGAAAAGCAACATGAAAGAGCTTTGCTACGCCACCGATGAAAATGGCAATTACACGACCGCTTTGAGTACGGGTTGGGAACCTAAAACCATTGCGCTGGAAAATTCCATACAAGATATTAATGAAAGGGTGGAGCAGGCTAGAAACGAAGTGAAAAACGGAATTTCAAGTCCGATTGTATATTTTATGGAACTGCACAAAATGGACTGGAGCATTCTGGCAAGTTATGTCGGAATGTGGCAATGGCGTGTAAAACGTCATAGAAAACCCTCCGTTTTTAATAAATTGAATGACAAAATTTTAGCGAAATACGCCGAAGCTTTCGAAATTTCGGTAGAGGAGCTTAAAAATTATAAAGGAAACTAATGGAGACTAATTTTATTCATCATCAGTCCGCACATTGCGAGAACGGTGTTGCTTCGAACCTACTGAAGCATCAGGGGATAAATATTAGCGAACCCATGGTTTTCGGTATTGGCTCCGGGTTGTTCTTTTTCTATTTGCCGATACTAAAGGTAAATCACGCGCCAGCCATCAGTTACCGCCCCATGCCGGGCTCAATTTTTAATAAAGCAGCCAAACGGCTGGGAATCAAAGTAAAACGAATAAGATTTTCCGACAATGAAAAAGCACAAAAGGCTTTGGAGGAAAATTTAAGAAACAATATCCCAACCGGTTTGCAGGTTGGTGTTTATAACCTGACCTATTTCCCGGATGAGTATCGTTTTCATTTCAACGCGCATAATCTTGTAGTGTATGGTAAAAACGACGCCACTTTTTTAGTTAGCGATCCGGTAATGGAAACCGTTACGACTTTATCCGAAAAGGAATTAGAGAAAGTGCGCTTCGCAAAAGGTGCCCTGGCTCCAAAAGGACAAATGTATTACCCAATCGAAATTCCGAAAGAAATTGACTGGGAAACCGCTATTAAAAAAGGGATAAAAGATACCTGTAACGCTATGTTGGCGCCGGTTCCTATTGTGGGAGTCAGAGCAATGCGTTATTTAGCGAAAAGTATCCGTAAATGGCCTGCAAAGAAAGGCGTTAAAGTAGCCAATCATTATCTGGCGCAACTGGTTCGTATGCAGGAGGAGATTGGTACCGGAGGCGGCGGCTTCCGATTCATCTACGCGGCATTCCTTCAGGAAGCTTCGGTGATTCTGAAGAATGAAACGCTTAAGGAACTTTCCCTGGAAATGACAGCAATCGGTGATTTATGGCGCGATTTTGCAGTTAATGCCGCAAGGGTTTATAAAAACAGAAGCAATCAGACCGATGTATACAATTCATTAGCCGATGAGTTACTAAAACTGGCCGATTTAGAAGAAGCTTTTTTCAAAAAACTAAAAAAGGCAATTTAGCATCCCATGAACGAACCGATAATCCATATCAACCAACTGTATAAAAAGTACAAAGATGCCGATGAATTTTCAGTGGACAATTTAAGTTTGCTGATTGAAAAAAACGAGATCTTCGGACTTTTAGGACCTAACGGAGCAGGGAAAACGACCCTGATTTCGATGCTTTGCGGATTGGTGAAACCTACGTCGGGAAGTTTTACGATCAATGGACTCTCTTACGAAAACAATGCTACCCAGATAAAGAAGACCATCGGGATTGTACCGCAGGAATATGCTTTGTACCCAACGCTTACGGCACGTGAAAACCTTCGTTATTTTGGAAGTATGTACGGGCTGAAGGGAAAGAAACTGTGCCATTTAGTAGATGAAACACTGGATCATTTGGGGCTTTTGAAGTTTGCCGATAAAAAAATAGATACGTTCTCCGGAGGAATGAAACGCCGCGTGAACCTGATTGCAGGGATTTTACACCAGCCAGCAGTTTTGTTCCTTGATGAACCTACCGTAGGTGTTGACGTACAGTCCAAAAATGTAATTATTGACTATTTAAAAGAACTGAATGCCAACGGAACAACCATAATATATACCTCGCACCACTTAACGGAAGCGCAGGATTTCTGTACCCGAATCGCCATTATCGACAGAGGGAAAGTCTACGTTGAAGGCACGCCGGAAGGATTAATTTCAGCTACGCGCAATGCCCACAATTTAGAAGATGTGTTTATTTCATTAACCGGTAAAGAGCTTCGTGATGATGTATAAGTTTTTAATGTCGGTTTACAAGGAAATGCTCCTGCTTAAGAGGGATTTCGGCGGACTGGTTATCCTTTTTGTGATGCCGTTGGTGCTGATTATTACCATTACGCTAATCCAGGACAGTACGTTCAAAGCCGTTACTGAAAGCAGAATTCCGGTATTATTAGTTGACAACGATAACGGCGAAATCTCAAAAACCGTAAAACAGAATTTAAACGAAAGCGGTTCCTTCGAAATCGTTACTAAAATTGACGGGAGTGCTTTAACTGAAAAGACTGCACAGGAAGCGGTCTACAAAGGAAAGTACCAGTTAGCAATCATTATTCCGGAAAAACTGAGCCACGATTTACAGGTAAAAGTAAACCAGAATGTGAATAAAATTGTCAGCCAGTTCGGTCTGGAAGATTCGACTGCGGTTGCCAAAGAAGAACCTGTTGTAAAATCGAAGGAAGTCAGGTTGTATTTTGATCCGGCTACCCAGCTTACGTTCAAAAACGCTGTGAAAAGCGCGATTGATAAAATGATTTCGCAAATCGAGACCAAGTCGATTTATGCTACTTTTCAGGACCAATTAGGGGAAGAAGGCGACGAACCGCTTTTCGAGCAGGAAAGCTTTATCACTTTCAAAGAAATTGTCCCGAAAGTTAACAATAAAGAAATCCTTCCGAATTCGGTACAGCATAACGTTCCGGCTTGGGCGCTGTTTGCAATATTTTTCATTGTAGTGCCACTCTCGATCAACATCGTAAAAGAAAAAGGACAGGGAACGCAAATTCGTCTGATCACTAACCCAGTACCCTATTTTGTAATCATTGCCGGAAAAACAGTAACCTATCTCATCATTTGCCTGATTCAGTTCCTGCTGATGGTGGCTGTAGGTGTCTATCTTTTTCCTTATTTGGGATTGCCAATGCTCGATGTGGAAGGCAAACTGATTCTGATGAGCATTGTCGCCTTATTTTCAGGTCTGGCCGCTATCGGATTTGGGATTTTGCTTGGGACCGTTGCAAAAACACAGGAACAATCGGCTCCGTTTGGTGCGACTTCCGTAGTAATTCTCGCGGCTGTTGGTGGTGTTTGGGTACCGGTTTTTGCCATGCCGAAAATCATGCAGTACGTATCACACGTTTCACCGATGAATTGGGGTCTTAACGCTTTTTACGATGTGCTTCTGCGCAACGGTGGTTTTCTCGAAATCCTTTCTGAAATTAGTCTGTTACTACTATTTTTTATAATTACAATCACTATTGCCATCATTTATGATCAAAAGAAAAGAGCAGTATAACGAAGCTACGGAACTGACAGTTACCAAAGAGATTCGCGTTCGTTTCAACGAAACGGATCCGCTGGGTATTGTTTGGCATGGCTACTATATTACCTATTTTGAGGATGGTCGTGAAGCGTTCGGTCGCGAGCACGGACTTTCGTATCTGGATGTTAATAAATATGGTTATACCACGCCAATAGTGAAATCCGTTTGCGAACATAAATTGTCGCTTCGTTATGGCGATGTGGCACGCATTGAAACTACGATTGTAGATTCACCGGCTGCAAAAATGATCTTCAGATATAAAATTTACGATGCCAATAACGAAATCGCCTGCACAGGGGAAACAGTACAGGTATTCTTGGACGGAAACGGTAATTTATCGCTGAATCTGCCCCCTTTTTATGAAGAATGGAAACGAAAAGTAGGGTTGTTGAAATAATGGGGAAGAACGTTTACATAACCGATACCAATTGCATCACGCCTTTAGGTTTTGATGTCGCATCCAACTGGAATGCCTTGCTTAAAGGGGACTCCGGAATCAGGCAACATGAAAAATTAGGGATGCTGGAATTGTTTTATGCGTCGGTTATCGATACTGAAAAGCTAAATACTGCTTTTGACGGAATTTCAACCGAAGAGCATTTCACCAAATTAGAAAAAATGCTGATTCTGGCTTTAGCGCCAATAATCAGTAAACATAAAATCACCAACAGAACAGCTTTTGTATTTTCTACAACCAAAGGAAATATCAGCCTGCTGGAAAATAAGGATTGCGAAATCGCTACGGCTCATTTAGCGGCTTTGGCCAAAAAAGTGAGTTCGTTTTTCGGATTTACTACCGAGCCAATTGTGGTTTCCAATGCCTGCGTTTCCGGAATTTTGGCAATTGCTGTGGCTAAACGAATGATTCAGGCCGGAGTGTACGACAATGCTTTTGTGGTAGCCGGCGATGAGATTTCCGAATTCGTTTTATCCGGATTTACGTCATTTCAGGCGATGAGTGAAAGCCCTTGTAAGCCTTACGATAAGGACAGAAACGGCGTGACCCTGGGCGAAGCAACAGCGGCAATTTATATGACTTCCAGTGAAGATGAGGTAAGTGAGGGAGCAGTGAAAGTGATCGGAGATGGCGCGGTCAATGATGCCAACCATATTTCCGGTCCATCGCGAACAGGTGAAGGTTTGTTTCGAAGCATCGAAAGCGCTTTCAGGGAAGCTAATATTGAAAAAGAAAAAGTCAGCTATATTTCCGCACACGGAACAGCTACACTATACAATGACGAAATGGAAGCCATTGCGTTCAACCGATTAGGTATGGAAGAAGTTCCGGTGAACAGTCTGAAAGGCTATTACGGACATACTCTGGGCGCCTCCGGGCTTTTAGAAACGGTAATCGCCATCGAAAGTGCGCGAAAGAACCAACTGATTGCTTCTCAAGGATTTGTTGAAATGGGTGTAACACAACCTGTTGCAGTCATTTCTGAAAGCACTGAAAAAGAGATTAATTATTTCCTGAAAACAGCATCCGGTTTCGGAGGTTGCAATACTGCTGTTTTATTCGAAAAAGTAAACTAAATTTGCAGACAAATAAGTACATATCAAACTATTGCGTAATCGAGAATAATTCGGTTACGATTAACGGTGAAAAGCAGTTTGAAGCGGAAAATGTTCCTTTTTCGGAATTTGCAAAAGCGACATACAAACATTTTGGGATCGAATACCCGAAGTTCTTTAAAATGGACAATTTGAGTAAGCTGGCGTTCCTGACTTCGGAAATCATACTGAAAGACAGCGTAAATCCGGAAGAAGAAAATGATATTGCACTGGTTTTCGCGAACCAATCGTCAAGTTTAGATACTGATGTAAAGTACCAAAGTTCGATTGCTGATAAAGAAGAATATTTTCCAAGCCCGGCAGTTTTTGTGTACACCTTGCCGAATATCTGTATTGGGGAAATTAGTATTAAGCATAAATTACAGTCGGAGAACGCGTTTTTTGTATTTGATACTTTCAATACCGAATTTATGACGCAGTACGCCAATCTGCTTCTGGAAACAGGTAAGGCGGAAAAGGTACTCTGCGGTTGGGTGGAATATTATCAGGAAAAATACAAAGCCATCGTATATATGGTGGAAAAAGAAGGGCGATTAGAACATAAAGAAGAATTAGTAAATACATTATACAATAAATAATCATGGAAGCATTAAAGCAGGAATTAAAATCAAAAATCATTGAAGTTTTAAACTTAGAAGATATTGCTGTAGAGGATATTAATGATAACGACGCACTTTTTGGCGATGGTTTAGGATTGGATTCAATCGATGCCCTGGAGTTAATCGTGTTATTGGACAAAGACTATGGAATCAAATTAACAGATCCGAAAGAAGGAAAAACCATTTTCCAGTCAATTGATACGATGGCAGCTTACATCACTGCAAACAGAACTAAATAGATCAGTTAGATTGTTGGATTGTTAGATTTTTAGAAGTGTGAACAGTCCAATATATAATAATCGAGTAATCTAATAATCCAGAAATCACAATGAAAGTTGCTATAACCGGAATGGGAATAATTTCTTCGATTGGAAACAATGTCGAAGAGAATTACAATGCGTTAGTAAGCGGTAAAACGGGGATTTCGACTATTGAGAATTTGGAAACGATCCATAAGGACGTAATCAAAGTAGGCGAGATCAAACTGACCAACCAACAGTTAGCGCAACAGTTACAGCTTTCTCCTGATAATAATTTTTCAAGAACGGCCATGCTGGGCACGATTGCTGCACAACAGGCGGTCGAAAATGCAGGGATTCAGAATATCAATGAATACAAAACGGGCTTGATTTCGGCGACAAGCGTGGGCGGAATGGACATGACCGAGAAGTATTATTACGAATATTTTGAAAACGAAGCCTGCCAAAAATACATCAGCAGCCACGATGCCGGCGATTCGTCGCATAAAATCGCGGAGCATTTAGGGTTGAAAGGGCTTGTGACTACAGTAAGTACAGCCTGTTCTTCCGCAGCGAATGCAATTATGATGGGCGCCCGGCTGATCCAATCCGGACAGTTAGACCGCGTAATCGTTGGCGGAACTGACGCTTTGGCAAAATTCACCATCAATGGTTTCAAAACGCTGATGATTTTATCGGATACGTACAATACGCCTTTCGATAACAACCGGAAAGGATTGAATTTAGGTGAGGCAGCAGCATTTTTGGTGTTAGAATCAGATGCAATCGTTCAGAAAGAGAATAAAAAAGTGATGGCCTATGTTTCCGGTTTCGGAAATGCGAATGATGCCTACCATCAAACCGCTTCTTCGGAAAATGGGGAAGGGGCATTTCTGGCGATGCAAAAAGCGTTGAAATTAGCCAATCTGCTGCCATCAGACATAGATTATATCAATGCTCACGGAACAGCGACACCAAATAACGATTTATCGGAAGGGCGGGCAATTCTCAGGATTTTCGGAGATAACGTGCCGGAATTCAGTTCCACCAAAGCCTTTACCGGACATACGTTAGCTGCTGCAGCCGCAATTGAAGCGGTGTACAGTGTGCTGGCCCTGCAAAACAACATCATCTTCCCAAACCTGAATTTCGAAACCCCTATGGAAGAGTTTGATTTGCTTCCGCAGACGACTATAAAAGAAAAATCCATCAGCCATGTGCTGTCCAACTCGTTTGGGTTTGGCGGAAATTGTTCAACCGTTTTATTTTCGAAAAGCTAATGAAGACCTGTTATATCAATGGCGTAGGCTGTATTTCGACTCAAGATACCTTTGAAACGGAATTTTTATCGGAAACAACAATCAACGAAACGGAAAACGTGCTTTACGCCAATCAGCCGTCATACAAAGAATTCATTCCGCCAGCCGCTATCCGCCGAATGGCAAAAGGAGTGAAAATGGGGATCGCTGCTTCAACAAAAGCTTTAAAAGAAGCTAATGTTGAAATACCGGACGCCATCATCACCGGAACCGGAATGGGCTGTGTGGAAGATTCCGAAAAGTTCCTGAAAGCGATTTTAGACAACAAAGAAGAATTCCTAACACCAACCTCCTTCATTCAGTCAACACACAATACCGTAGGCGGGCAAATTGCTCTTGGTCTGCAATGCAAAGGCTATAATTTTACGTATGTTAACGGCGCTGTTTCTTTTGAAACGGCATTGTTAGACGCGAAAATGCAGCTCGAAAACGAGGAAGCCAATTCCATTTTGGTGGGCGGAATCGATGAAACGGCACAGCACACACTCGCTTTATATAAACTCACCAATGTTATCAAATCGGAAGAGAACAAACCGTATTCTATTCTGAATTCGAATTCAAAAGGCATCGTTTTCAGCGAAGGCGCAAGTTTCTTTGTATTGGAAAATGCAAAAAAAGAAAGTTCGTATGCTTCGGTAGCAGCGGTTTCAATGGTAAATTCTTTAGGAGCTGATGAAGTTCAGGAATACATCGAATCTTTTTTGGCTTCCAATAACCTGAAAGTATCCGACATTGATGCCGTAGTTTTAGGAAATAACGGCGATGTTGAATTTGATAAGTATTATGCTGTTTCAGAGACGATTTTTAAGGACACGCCTCAGGTTTATTATAAACACCTGAGCGGCGAATACAATACAGCCTCCGGTTTCGGATTCTGGGTAGCATCCCATGTCCTGAAAAATCAGGAGCTTCCCAAAGTTGTAAGTATGAATTCCATCAAAAAAGACAGTTATGAAACCATTCTGCTTTACAACCAATACCAGGGAAAAGACCATAGTTTAATCATACTAAAAAGATGCTGAGACATAAAAACATAATCGTTTTTTGTGTTGCCGTTTTGGTCGTTTTGTCTGTGTCAGGCTTTTATTTTGAAGTGAAATGGCGGCTTTTTCTATTGCTTTTTCTGTTTTGGCTGACGATGACCATTTGGGGCGTTTCGGATATCCGGTTGGGTTATTTTGTTAAAACGTATTCCAGCAATCCCAACGAAAAAGACCGAAAAATCGCCATTTCCTTTGATGACGGTCCGCATCCCATGACGGAGAAAGTTTTGGATTTGCTTCAGCAGTATAATGCCAAAGCTACTTTTTTCTGCATCGGAAAACAAATTGAAAAGCATCCGGATATTTTTAAAAGAATCATAGCTGAAGGCCATACGGTCGGAAATCATTCCTATTCGCATTCCAACCGCTTCGGTATTTTTCCTACTATGAAAGTGATCGAAGAAATCAATCATACGAATCAGATTATAGAACAGCTTTCCGGCAAGAAAGCCTTGTTTTTCAGGCCGCCTTTTGGTGTAACCAATCCTAAGATCGCAAGAGCCGTTGCCAAAACAAAACACTATGTCATCGGATGGAATAACCGTTCGCTGGATACCGTGATTCCAGAGGAAAAGAAAATTTTCGAAAGGGTGAAAAGTAAGGTAGCTCCGGGCGGAATTATCCTGCTCCACGACACTTCTTTAAAAACGGTGGGCGTTTTGGAACAGTTATTGCTATTTTTGCAATCAGAAAAGTACGATGTCATAACCATCGACACTTTATTAAACCTTCCGGCATATGAAGACTAGAGTTTTTTTAGCGTTGTTTTTACTAATGGGCTTATGCGTTTTTGCGCAGGAGCAGAAGATGTCTGCTTCAGAAATCGCGACATTTAAGGCTTCCGTAGAGAAAGAAACCAAGACGATAAAATCCTTGAAAACCGATTTTATCCAATACAAGCATTTGGACTTCTTAGCCAAAGACATTGAGACGTCCGGAAAAATGTCGTTCAAACAACCTAATTTGCTGAACTGGCAGTATACCAAACCTTACCAATACAGCATTGTTTTCAAGAACAACAAAGTGCACATCAACGATCAGGGCAAGAAAAGCACAGTGGATGCCAACGGCAAAATGTTTGAGAAAATCAACAAGCTGATCGTGGGAAGCGTGAGCGGGAATATGTTCGACGACAACGAATTTTCGATCGCCTATTTCAAAACCAAAGATACTTACATCGCCAAGCTGACACCAAAGACAGCAACCATCAAAAAATACATCAAGCAGGTCGATTTATATTTCCCAATGAATGATGCCACGGTTTCTCAGGTAAAACTGATTGAACCCTCCGGAGATTTCACGCGAATCGTATTCAAAAACAAGCAAATCAATGCCAAAGTCGATGATTCGGTTTTTACTAATTAGCCTTGTCTCTGTTTTCTTTTTTTCGTGCAAATCCTATCAGATACCCAATGCAGAAAAAAAAGAGAATGTAGTTCAGCAATACAAAAACCAGTATTTTTCCAATCCTGAAACCGATTATGTTTATAAAGCGCATATCGAAGTGTACGGCAATCAGCTGAGCGGTATTTTTATCGCTAAGAGGATGGATGATTCTACGCATCGTGTTGTTTTTACTACTGATTTCGGGAATACATTACTCGATTTCGAACTTTCGGAAACCGACTTTAAAATAAACTACATTGTTGAAGATTTAGACCGGAAGATTATCGTGAACACGTTGCGGGACGATTTTCGGTTGCTGCTGAAAACTAATCATGTTGTTCAGGAAGTTTTTGAAAATGAAGAATCTATGATTTACAAATCGGCTGATGGGAAACGTTTTAATTATTTCTTCGAAAGCAAAACGGATAAAAAACTCGTAAAACTGGTCCACGCCACCAAAATGAAAGAGAAGGTTGTCTTCGAATTTGGAGCAAAAAACAGTACTTTTGCCGAAAATATTCAGATACAGCATAACAATATCAAGCTAAAAATAACGTTAACCCAAATTACTAATTAAGTATAGCTAAATGAAAAAGTCAATTATTGCAGCATTGCTTTTCTTCGGAATGGCACAAATAAACGCTCAGGTAACTTTTAAGCCGGGAATCAAAGCGGGTTTAAATTTTTCGCATTTCACACAAACCGATAATCCTAATGAGAAATTCAGTTCAAAAACCGATTTTTATGCCGGCGCTTTCGGGGAATTAAAATTGTCAAAATTTTATATTTTACAGCCGGAATTGACCTATTCGAGACAAGGATCGAAGTATGAATATGTAGATGCTAATAATGTAAGACACAATGAGACGCTTGATATTTCTTATCTGTCACTTGCTGTTGCCAATAAATTTACTTTCAATGGCTTTAATTTTCACGTGGGTCCGACAATCGATATTAAAATTAATGACATGAGTAAGCAACTAAACGCGACTTATAACGATGATTACTATTATTATGATGATTATAGCGGCATCGATTTTGCGTTTTTTGCCGGAGTGGGTTATAATTTCACTAAAAATTTAGGTATTGAAGCAAGAATCAAGAAAGGAATTATTCCTGTAAATAGTGATTGGGATTATACCAATGTGGTGTATCAGGTAGGTATGAGCTATGCGTTTGATGTTAAAAAATAATTTTGAATGAGAAAATATTTTGCAATTGTAGTTTTTGGCTTAATCGTGTCCGGTGTTTCAGCACAAATTTCCGTTAAGCCGGGGTTTAAAGGCGGATTGAATTTTTCAACCTTCACCAACGCCGATGCGGATTCGAAAACCGATTTTTATATGGGCGGGCTATTAGCGATTAAAATAGCTAAAATATACACGCTTCAGCCGGAAGTGGTGTATTCCCGACAGGGAGCTATTATTTCTCAGGTCTATTTCTCGGATAACTTCGATCCAATGGTTGGCTATTCAAGAAGAAACGTGAAATATTCTGTAGATTACTTATCTTTAGGAATTATTAATAAATTTACGTTTGGTCATGGTTTCCAGGCAGTTGTAGGTCCGTCGCTGGACTTTAAAGTGGGAGATAATTTCCGGAAAAACTATACCGAAGAACCAATCGGGTTTGACCTTGGCCTGATAGGCGGAATAGGATATTCCCTTCCCAATGGCTTGACTTTTGAGGCGAGAATCAAACAGGGAATGGTAGATATTTTCGGAAATAATTATGATGAGTACGATGATGATAATAATGGAAATTACGACGATATCATTTTAAACCAGGTATTTCAGTTAGGTGTTTCCTATACATTTGACATTAAAAAATAATCAGACATGCTGTTAAAGGATTTTTATACGGTTGCAAAGCTGGAAAATGTTTCCGAGGGGAAATACAGTGCAGAGGTGATATTAAACAGCCAACACGAGATTTTCAAAGGGCATTTTCCCGGAAATCCTGTAACGCCGGGTGTGTGTATGATGCAGATCATCAAGGAGCTTTCACAGGAAATTGTCGGAAGCGACTTGCTGATGACCAGTTGTTCCAATGTGAAGTTCATGGCTTTGATCAATCCGGAAATCAATCCCAAGCTGAAATTGGAGTTAGAGTTGTCTGGGGATTTAACATCAGAAGTTAAAGTCAAAAACACCACCAGCTTTGATGACACTGTGGCATTAAAATTGACAAACAATTATAAAAAAGTATAATTTGAACGCATTATTTTCCATAGTGGCCTCTGTTTTTTTTCTGGTTGCACAGGAACTTCCCAGTGTAAGGGAAAATTATTATGCCGCCTCGAAAACAAAACAAAGTGCAGAACAATTCTACAATTCGCTTTCAGATTACAATAAAGACAATAAGGTTTTGCTAGCCTACAAAGGCGCGGCAATTTCCCTTAAATCAAAATATACTTCGGATAAAAAGAAACGCAAGGAACTCTTGACGCAAGGATTGAAAATGGTGGAAAGCTCCGTGAAAAGTCTCCCTAACAATGCCGAAATCCGTTTAATCCGCCTGAGTATCCAGGAGCATACGCCAAAAGCCCTCAAATATAAAGGCAATATCGAGGAAGATAAAAAAATGATCGTAAGTTCTTTTGAAAAACAGTCCAAGGATTTGAAAGAATACATTAAGATCTACGCCAAACAGTCAAAAGTTTTTACCGAAGAAGAGAAAAAGCTTATCCTCAATTAACACACTATGTACCCAACTCCTTCCATCAGCGAGCGAATTGAAAACCTGAAATTGTGTGTTATTATCCCGACTTATAATAATCACAAAACCCTACGCCGTGTTATTGACGGGGTTTTGCAGCATACCCAAAATGTTATCGTCGTAAATGACGGTTCAACCGATACAACCAGTGAAATTATTGCCTCTTATCCGCAAATAGTAAACATCCAAATCCCAAAAAACCAGGGAAAAGGGAATGCACTGCGTGAAGGTTTTAAAAAAGCAAAACAATTAGGTTTCGAGCATGCAATAACTATTGATTCCGACGGACAACATTTCCCTGATGACATTTCCGTTTTTATGGACGCGCTGGAAAAAGAAGGGAAAGCTATTTTGCTGATTGGAAGCCGAAACATGAATCAGGACGGAGTTCCTAAAAAGAGTAGTTTCGGGAATAAGTTCTCCAACTTTTGGTTCTGGTTTGAAACCGGCATCACGCTGGAGGACACACAATCGGGCTATCGTTTGTACCCGCTTCGTTCTATTCCAAACCAATTTTTCACCAAAAAATTTGAATTCGAGATTGAGGTGATTGTTCGTACTGCGTGGAATGGTGTACCCGTAAGAAACATTCCCATTAATATTTTATACGATCCGAATGAACGCGTAACGCATTTCCGTCCGTTCAAGGATTTCACCCGAATCAGCATTCTCAATACGATTTTGGTTATTATTACCCTTTTGTACATCAAGCCGCGAAACTTCTTTATGAGTTTCAAAAAAAAAAGTTTTAGGGACTTCCTCCGCGAAGACATTTTAGCCAGCTCAGATTCCAATTCCAAAAAAGCACTGTCAATTGCCTTAGGGGTTTTTATTGGCATTGCCCCATTTTGGGGATTTCAGACGGCGATAGTCATTTTTCTTGCAGTTCTGTTACGATGGAACAAGGCTTTGGCATTCGCTTTTTCAAATGTGAGCATCCCGCCGATGATTCCGTTTATCATATATGGATCGCTAAAGGCAGGTGCTTTTTTTGTTGGCGGTAATATAGAATTCAGCATTGGAATGCCTATTACGATGCAGCACATACAGGCACATGTGGCACAGTACATCATCGGAAGTTTTGTTTTAGCAACTGCTGCGGCAATTGTTTTCGGAGTTGGAAGTTATTTGCTACTTTCGCTGTCCAAAAAATCAAGTAATTAATGCATACCTATTTCCTCCGGATTCACCATTTTGTGCAGCGTAACCGACTGCTTGCAATAGGTATTGCCCTGGCATTCTTGATGGTTTTTGGTTTTTTTGCTTCCAAAATTAAATTTGAGGAAGATATTACACGAATCATCCCTAAAAATGATAAGGCCGATATCACTGCTAAGGTTCTTCAGCAGATTAATTTCTCCGATAAAATTACCGTTATCATTGAGAAAGGCAAGAATGGTTCGGTTGATGATATGTCGGAAACCGCGACCGTTTTCCTGGACAGCCTGGCTTCCTGCGAGACCTATATCAAAGACGTGCAGGGAAAAGTTGATGAAGAGAATATTCAGGAAACTTTCGATTTTGTGTACAACAATGTGCCCTTATTCTTAGAAGATAAGGATTATTCGCAAATAGAGCAAAAACTCCATAAAGACAGTATCGCAGCCCAGGTAGATAAGAATTACCGAACTTTAATTTCACCAACGGGAATTGTCGCCAAAGATTTCATATTGAACGATCCCTTAGGAGTTTCATTTATAGCACTAAAGAAACTGCAGCAGTTAAGCATTGGTGACGAATTCCAGCTTAAAAATGGTTTTCTGGTGACCAAAGACGAATCCAAACTGCTGCTATTCATCAACCCGAAATTAAGCGGCAGCGAAACCGAAAAAAACACGCTTTTTGTTGACAGGCTCCAAAGCATAAAAGAGAATTTAAATACACAATTTAAAGGAAAAGCAACGGTAGATTATTTCGGTTCTTCGTTGATTGCAGTTGCCAATGCCAAGCAAATCAAACATGACATCATCACGACGATTCTGGTTTCTTTAGGAACTTTGATGCTGATTCTGATTCTGTTCTACAGAAAGTTGCTAATCCCCGTAATCATCTTCATCCCGACGATTTTCGGAGTAGCATTTGCCATCGCCTGCATGTATTTTATCCGACAAACTATTTCGGCGATTTCACTCAGTGTAGGAGCGGTACTTTTAGGTGTCACCATAGATTATTCGTTGCACATCCTCACGCATTATAAAAATAACAGCGATCTGAAAACGTTGTATAAAGATATCACGATGCCGCTTATCATGAGCAGTACAACAACGGCCGTGGCCTTTTTGTGCCTGCTTTTTGTGAATTCGGAAGCCCTGAAAGATTTAGGGATTTTTGCCGCCATAAGCGTAGTGGTTTCGGCCTTGTTTTCGCTGTTGATTATTCCGCATCTTTATAAACCAAAAGAAGGCGAAGAAGAACGTAAAACGATTTTGGACAAAGCCGCCGGATTCTCTTTTGAGAACAATAGATTCCTGATTATTGCCAGTGTAATTATTATCGTGATCAGCTTGTTTACCTTCGGAAAAGTGAAATTCAACAACAACCTTTCCGATCTGAATTTTGTGCCGACAGAAATTAAAAAGGCAGAAGCCAAACTGGAAAATGCCACCAATCTGACTTCGAAATCGATTTATCTGGCTTCCTACGGGAATTCCATCGAAGAAGCGATGTCGAATAACAGTAAATTATTTGCAACGCTTACTTCCGATAAGAAAAACAAAGAAATCCTGAATTTCAGTTCCATTGGTGGAGTCGTGCTTTCCAAAGAAGCACAACAGCAGAAAATCGACAAATGGAATGCCTTCTGGACACCGGAGAAGAAACGTGCGGTACAGGCGAACTTAATTTCAAGTGGTTCGGTCATAGGTTTTAAGCCGGAAAGCCATCAGCCTTTCTACGATTTACTGCATAAAGATTTTAAGCCGATCGGTTTTGAGGAATATGCAAAAGTCAAAGCATTTTTCTTAGACGAATTTGTTTCTTCCAAAAAAGGATTCTATACGGTTTCATCAGTGGTGAAGGTTTCCAACGAACAGCGTGACGTTTTTGTGAAGCATATTTCATCAGAAAAAGGCGTCCTGGCAATAGACCGCCAGCAAATGAACGAAACCTTCTTAGGGAAGCTCCGGGACGACTTCAACGACCTGGTAAGTTATTCGTTTGTAGCCGTAATATTCATTTTGTTTATTTTCTTCCGGAGAATAGAATTGGTCATCATCAGTACGATCCCGATTGCAATCACAGGAATCGTAACAGCTGGTGTAATGTGGATTTTCGACATCCAGCTGAACATTTTCAGTACGATTGTGTGTACGCTTATTTTCGGGCACGGCGTTGATTTCAGTATTTTTATGACCAGCGCGCTGCAGAAAGAGTATACCACTGGTAAAAATGAGATGCCGACCTACAGAACTTCGATCATATTGGCGGCGCTTACGACAATTCTGGCGATTGGAGCCTTAATTTTTGCAGAACATCCTGCTTTAAAATCGATTTCTTCGGTTTCTCTGATTGGAGTTTTTGCAGCTTTGATTATAACATTCATTTTCTATCCGATACTATTCAGAATCTGCATCTTCAATAGGGTAAAAAAGGGAAAATCGCCCATTTCGATCCGACTGCTGATTCATTCGACATTATCCTTTATCTATTATGGTTTGGGAGGGTTCGTGTTTTCATTTTTAGGAAAGCTGGTTCTGAAATTGCTACCGGTAAAAAGCGAAGTGAAAATTATGTGGTTCCGGATTATCATTTCTAATTTCATGAAATCGGTTTTGTACTCGAATCCGTTTGTTAAGAAGCAGATTATCAATAAGAATAACGAAACTTTTGACAAGCCTTCGGTAATAATATCTAACCATACCTCGTTTTTAGATACACTGGCCATCGGAATGGTGACGCCGAAAATCATTTATCTGGTTAACGACTGGGTATACAATTCGCCCATCTTTGGACGTGTCGTGAAACTAGCTGGTTATTATCCGGTTTCGCAAGGCGTGGAAGGCGGTGTTGAGCATTTGAGGAAAAAAGTAGAACAGGGCTATTCTCTGATGGTTTTTCCTGAAGGCTCGCGCTCGGAAGATGGCGTGATCCAGCGTTTTCACAAAGGGGCTTTCTATCTGGCGGAACATTTCAACCTGGATATTCTGCCTGTCTATATCCACGGGAATTCAGAAGCATTGCCAAAGGGCGATCATATCATTTATGACGAGAATATTTCAGTAGTTATCGGTGACCGGATTGAAGCGAATGACACTTCTTTCGGCTCAAACTATTCAGAACGTACAAAAAAAATAAACAAATATTTCCGCGAGCAATTTGCGTCCCTGCGTAAGGAACTGGAAGATGAAAATTACTTTAAGAATAAGCTGCTGTTGAGTTTCCTATACAAAGAACAGGAAGTACGATGGGCAGTAAAACACGATTTTGCGAACAGAAAAGCATTGTATTTCAGGCTGGATTCCATTATAGCTGACAGCGCAAAAATCCTTCATTTGGCGGATGATTATGGACAATTGGATGTGCTTTTAGCCTTGCAGCAACCAAAAAGAAAAATAGAAAGTTACATTTTCAAAGAAGAAAATAGAGCAATAGCTTCTACAAGTTATCTGTTGAAAAAACGGGAAATCAAATACATCGGTTCGGCAACGGACGGGAAATTAACATACGACACGCTTTTGATTTCGGATAAAAATCCCGAATTTGTAAAGCATTTGGAAATAGCCGCCAGCATAAAACAAATTGTGCTGTTAGCTGATTTTGAACTGAAAAGCTATTTCGAAAGTCTCGGTTTTGAAGTGAGTAGGGAAGAGAATGATGTGGTAGTTTTAAAGAAATAAAGAGTGAAGAGTAAATACGACGTAGTAATTGTAGGCAGTGGTCTGGGCGGTTTGGTTTCGGCGATCCTTCTTGCGAAAGAGGGTAAAAGCGTGTGCGTCCTGGAGAAAAACAATCAGTACGGTGGAAACCTGCAGACTTTCGTGCGCGACAAAACCATTTTCGACACCGGGATTCATTACATCGGCGGATTGGAAGAAGGGCAGAACCTGTACAAGTATTTCAGCTATATAGGTATTATGGACCATCTGAAACTGAAAAAGATGGATATTGATGCCTTTGATGTTATTTCTTTTGATGATGATAAAACAGAATATCCGCATGCGCAGGGCTATGAGAATTTCATACAACAATTGTCAGCCCATTTCCCTGATGAAGAGGAAACCATACGGAAGTATTGCGAAAAACTGATTTATACCTGCGATTCGTTTCCGCTTTACAACTTAAAACAGGGTGATGGCTATCAAAGCGAAATCCTGTCGATCAATGCGAAAGACTATCTGGACGAACTTACGGATAATGAGAAACTGAAGGCAGTATTGGCGGGTTCTAATTTCCTATACGCAGGAATTGCGGATAAAACGCCTTTCTACGTGCATGCCTTATCCGTGAACTCTTATATTCAAAGTTCGTGGCGCTGTATCAATGGCGGAAGCCAGATTACCAAACAGCTGATCAAGCAACTAAGAAAATATGGTGGTGACGTATTCAAGCACCGCGAAGTGGTTAGTTTTGGTTTTGAAGACGACAAGCTGGTTTCGGCGAAGACAAAAAACGGCGAAGAGTATTTGGGCGACCTTTTCATTTCGAATATTGAACCGAAGACAACGTTGAAAATGGTTGGAGAAGACAAATTCCGAAAGTCTTATTTCAGCAGGATCCAGAGTTTGGAAGCCCTGCCTTCTGCCTTTAGTCTGTATCTGGTTTTTAAGCCGAATACCTTCAAATACCTAAACCATAATTATTACCATTTCCGCGAAAGCGCCCGCGTTTGGAATGCCAACGAATATACAGCAGCCTCATGGCCGGAAGCCTATATGGCCTCAATGAACATCTCTGAGGAAAACCAAGTGTGGGCAGAAAGCATGACAGCAATCACCTATTTAAAATTTGAGGAATTTGCTGCCTGGGAAGCTACTCACAATACGGTTTCTGAAAAAGGGGAGAGAGGGACGCTATACGAACAATACAAGTCCGAAAAAGCGGAAGCCTTCTTGTCGGAACTGGAGAAAAAGTTTCCGGGAATTAGGGAATGCGTGCAGTCGATGCATACTTCCACACCTTTGTCCTATCGCGATTATATCGGAGGGCATCATGGGAATTTATACGGGTACATCAAAGATTCCAGCAATCCGATGAAAACTTTTATTTCACCGAAAACAAAGCTGGAGAACCTTTATCTAACCGGGCAAAGTATCAATATGCATGGTGTTCTGGGAGTAACCATCGGCGCGGTAGTAACCTGCTCGGAGATTTTGGGCAAAGACTATCTTATCAACAAAATCAACAGTGAATTAGCCAACTAACGATGAAAAGAAGCCTGCACATAATTGCTTTTTTCGGGTTATTGTTAACCTTATTTTCATGTGGCGTTTCAAAATCGATCCATCATAAGCCGCAAACAGAAGGTTATAACCAGGAAAAACCGGTGGTGGTAAAGCATTCAGATACACTTTTTTCATCGGGTAAAAACTTCCTGATACGGAACAGACAAAAATTATGGGAATTGCATATTTCCGGTGACGCATTACAACGGGGAATGCTTCAGGGTAGCCTGGCAAAGGATATCATTCACAAACAGGAAGTTGCTTTTTTTTCTAAAGTTGAAGATCTGATTCCTTCAAAAGTCAAGCAGCAGCTGGTACGCCAATTTTTGAAATGGTACAACCGCAGGCTCTATCTGCATGTTCCGGAAGAATATAAAACTGAGATTTACGGAGTTTCACAGTATACTTCCGATGATTATGACTGGGTAGCACCCAAGTACCTTCGCACCTTATACCTTCATGGCGCCCATGATATTGGCCATGCGATGCAGGATCTGGCTTTGGTGGGCTGTTCTTCTTTAGCGGTTTGGGGTGATAAGACTGAAGACGGCGAATTGCTTATCGGACGGAATTTCGACTTTTATGCCGGTGATGAATTTGCCCAGGATAAAGTAGTTGCTTTTGTTACGCCTGATAAAGGCCATCCGTTTATGACGGTAGTTTGGGGCGGAATGGTAGGTACTGTGTCCGGAATGAATAAAGAAGGCCTGACCGTGACGATAAATGCCGGGAAATCGGAAATTCCATGGACGGCTAAAACGCCTATTTCCATTGTTGCCCGTGAAATCCTGCAGTATGCTTCAACCATTGAAGAAGCCGTAAAAATTGCCTCCAAAAAGGAAATTTTCGTTTCGGAAACCTTAATGATTGGCAGTGCAAAAGATAAAAAGGCGGTACTGATTGAATTGTCGCCAACGAAATTCGATGTGTTTGAAGTGCCGAACAGCAACCAATTGGTCTGCTCAAATCATTTCCAGGGAGCCGTTTATCAGACCGATGAAAGAAATTTAGAGCAAATCTCAGGAAGCCATTCCAAGTACAGATTTGACCGCATGCAGGAATTGTTGGTTGAGAAGGATAAAATGAATCCGATAAAAATTGCAGAAATCTTAAGAGAGAAGGAAGGGTTGAAAGACCAGGCAATAGGATTGGGGAACGAGAAGTCCCTGAACCAATTATTGGCACATCACAGCGTGATTTTCAAACCGGAAAGCCGAATCGCATGGGTGTCTTCCAATCCATACCAATTGGGGGAATATGTTGCCTACGACCTAAATAAAATATTTGCGGATAAAGGAAGTGATTTTAATTCGTTGCAAACCGAGTCGCTAAATATTCCAAAAGATCCTTTTCTTGAAACGGAGGTATACCGCAACTACGAAAAATACCGCATCCAGGACAGGATTGTTGATAAAGTCATTGCCCGAAAAGAAACGCTGACGGACGACTTCATTAAAGAATACCTGAGCCTGAATCCTGAACTTTGGGTACCTTATTTTAAAATCGGGAAGTATTATTTTGAGAAAGGATGGTACAAAGCTGCCGAAATACAATTCCAGAAGGCAAAGACCAAAGAAATTACCACGGTTCCTGATAAAGTTCAGATTGAAAAATATCTTAATAAAATAAAAAGAAGAAAATGATACCGGCAATAGAAAAAAAATCCTCGCAGGAAATCCGACAGTTTCAGGAACAGAAACTGAAAGAAACGCTGGTATATTTAAACGAAAATTCGCCCTATTATAAAGCGCTTTTTGCCAAAGAAAATATCGATGTCTACTCTATTGCAACAATAGAAGATCTGAAGAAAATCCCTGTCACCACGAAAACCGATCTTCAGGAAAACAACGACGACTTCTTTTGCGTTCCGATGCATAAAATCATTGATTATGCCACGACTTCAGGGACATTGGGAAATCCGGTGACTTTTGGCCTGACTGATAAAGACCTGGACCGATTGGCCTATAACGAAGCCATTTCATTCGCCTGCGCAGGAATCCGTGAAGGCGATGTGGTGCAGTTAATGACCACTTTAGACCGAAGATTCATGGCAGGACTAGCTTATTTTCTGGGTTTACGAAAACTGGGCGCAGGGGTTATTCGCGTAGGCGCAGGAATTCCGGAGTTGCAGTGGGATTCGATCCTGAAATACAAACCGAAATACCTGATTGCCGTTCCATCGTTTTTGCTGAAAATGATAGAATATGCGGAAAGCCATGGAATTGATTACAACGGTTCGAGCGTAAAAGGCGTGATTTGCATCGGGGAATCGCTGCGGAACCAGGATTTTTCACCTAGTCTCTTAACCGAGAAAATCACAGCTAAGTGGAATATTCAGCTGTTTTCAACATATGCTTCCACTGAAATGAGCACCGCATTTACAGAATGTGAGCAGTTTCAGGGCGGCCATCATCATCCGGAACTGATTATCACCGAGGTCTTAGACGAAAATAATAACGCTGTCGCGGAAGGGGAAAGCGGCGAATTAACCATTACGACTTTAGGGGTCGAAGGAATGCCGTTGCTGCGATTTAAAACCGGCGATGTGGTACAGTTGCATTCCGAATCGTGTCCGTGTGGCCGAAATACGCTTAGGGTTGGACCGGTTGTAGGACGTAAGCAGCACATGATAAAATATAAGGGTACGACTCTATATCCGCCGGCAATGCACGATTTACTGACTTTCTTCGAGGGAATCCAAAGCCACGTCATTGAAATCTCCACCAATGATCTGGGAACCGACGAAATTCATATCAAGATTTCGAGCAATAACCCTTCCGAAGAATTACTGAATCATATCAAGGATCATTTCAGGGCAAAACTGAGAGTTACACCAAAAGTTGAATTTGTTGCGCAAGATATCCTAAATAAGATTATATTTGCACCAATGAGCCGTAAGCCTGTAACTTTTATAGACAAACGCTCATAATATTTTGGGGATGTAGCTCAGTTGGCTAGAGTGCTTGACTGGCAGTCAAGAGGTCGTGGGTTCGAGCCCCATCTTCTCCACAAAAAAACCGCAACAACTGTTGCGGTTTTTTTTTATTCTTTTTTCTCTTCGACTTTCTTTTCCTCTATTTTTTCGTCTTTCTTCTCTTCCGTTTTATTTAGTGGCGCACCAACGGCGATGTCGCAGCGGTGTCCGGCCTGTCCGTGTGGCGGATTCATGCCCGGCGCAGTAGTTACAGGTGTAGGTGAATTTAAAAGTGCCGGCACACCTGAATTGTTAGTGGTTGGTGTGCTTGGAATGGTAGTTTGTGTCACTATCGCCTTCCCGGGGGCAGGCTGCGTTTTTACTGCTGTTTTTCCAGGTGGTGAATTCAAAGGTGCACCCACTGGAATATCACATCGATGTCCGGGTTGACCGTGAGAAGGGTTCATTCCTTTCCCAACAGCTACCGGAGTAGGCGCTGTTTGCGTCGTCGTCACTGTTTGAGGAACCGCAGTTGTATTTTGCTGTACCTGTACAGGTGGCGTCGGTGGCGGTGTTGCTACTTTGTTGCCATTAAGTATTTCGTAAACGGACGGAACGGGTTTAGCCGCAGTCTCCACAGTTTCTTCTTTCTTGCACGAAACGAAGAGCAGTCCCGTTGCTAAAAGTACACTCCAATATGTTTTTGTTTTCATGATGTTGCTATAAGAATTTCAAATGTACTTCTTTTTCAGATGTCTCTATTATTGAGTCTGTTAAAAAAACAAATGTGTTTTATTTCGTTTCAGATGAAACAGGAATTAATTAACATCAATATAGGTTTTGTTGCCATTGGAATTGATGTAGTATTTCCCGCCACGCGGACCGGTATATACTTTATGCCCATTATATTCTCCGGTGACTTTATCGGGTTTGGCCGGTGCTTTTTCATTACTCGAAGTTTCTTTAACCTTTCTTACTGCTTTTTTGGTTTCGACTTTAACTTTCGTTCCTGTTTTCGTAATTGCTTCCTTGGTTTTGACCGCCGCTTTTTTGGTTCCTTTGGCGACTTTATCCCCAATAACCTCTGCCTTTTCAGTAGTTTTGGTAACGACTTTTTTTACTTTCGGTTCCGTCTTTTTTACTGTTTTTTCAGTCTTAGTTTTAACGGTTCGCACGGTTTTTTTAATAGGGGTGGTGTCCTGAGCGAAAGTGCTTAGCGAAAATATCGCACTAAGCAAGAGAAAAAAAACTGTTTTCATAATTTTAAAGAATTGATTATCAATATAAATTTATGAAAATTCAGATAACGATACTTAAAAATAGGCTCTTAATTGGATGTTGCCCGTATGAATAGTTTTGCTGGTTTCGCTTTTTCTGCCCTGATAATTGATATTTACATCAAGATATTGCGTAAGATTCTTTTGCAGCAGCAAACGCCAGGTCAGGTTCTTACCGGGCTGAAGCCCTTCCAGCATCTGATAAGCGACCGCTGATAACTGGTTTCCTGAAAATTCATTCGTGTAAAAAGAGAATTCCCCGTTCGCGGTAAACTTCTTCTGGGAGGAATAATTAAAGGACGTTCCTAATCGTTGCTGGTCAAGTGTTTCCATGGCATTAATCTTGTTTTCTTTATGCTGAAATTCATAAAAAAGATCCCAACTTGCATTTTGTGAAAACAGATAAGAAATCTTAGGCACCAGCTGATACCCTTGCAGATCATAGTTTTTGCTTGGATAATTTTCCGAAGTAACCGAATTGGAGATAGTCTTACCATTAAAACCGAAAAGCCATATTTTCTGTACCAGATGCGCATACTGGAATTGATGTGAATCGCTCTCGTTTTCCTGTGAACCGGACGAAAGCAAGTTCTTCGAATGATTGGTCAGGAAGGTATAAGTAACCGAATGCCGCTGTTTCCCTCTGTTGTAAAACAAGCTGTTGCGGAAAGTAGAATTCAGTCCCAATAAATCAGTATCGCTTGTCGAAAAGGGATTCAGATCAAAATTGTTTTCCTGACGCAGAATTTTCCGGTCCATCAGAAAGGATGTCTGATTGTAAAAATAGGAAAGGAACTTCTTCAGCCCGGTTTCGTTTTGCCATTGCAATGGGTTTAAAGTAAGTGCCTGCGAGAATTTGTTCTGATGGGTTTTTACGAAAATCTGATTCGGCAGAAACACCTTCACATACTTCGCCTGATCCGGAAAAGCCGCTACTTCGAACTCCTGTAATTCCTGCGTTCCATTGCCGTTGTAATCATTCCAGACGTAAATTCCCTGGCCCGGCTCGACCTCCAGATAGGTAAACTCCTGTTGCGGAATGGTTCCCGAAGTAGTTTCATAGGCCGTCGTAACCTGAATCAACTGATTGAAAAACCGGTCATTATAAAGCAAACGCGAATTCAGTGAAGGTTCATCCGGTCGGGTTTCGTCTACAAATTTCAGCTTTCTGTAATTGACAAATAAAGACAAATCACTTTTTTCGTTCTGGATCAGTTTCGATTTGAGATAATAGGAATGCGAGGTGTTGACTTTCTGAATAAATCCATTTTGCAAACTGTCGTTGACGCGGTGCAGATATCCTAATTCGATATGCACTTTGGTACTGTCACCCCGGCCCACAAACGCTCCAAATTCCTTGTAACGCTGACTTAATGCCGAAAACTGATTCGTTGCCTTAATCTTTTCTTCATTGTCTTCCAATCGAAAACTGCCGCCGATCCAATTCTTGCTGAAATTATACTTGGCCCGGGTCTGACTTCGGATAAAACGTGATTCGGCATAATCTCCGTCACTTTTCAGGGCACTGCTGTTATTGGAAAATGTCCACTGGCTCAGTTTGAAAAATCCGTCCACGACATGGCGTGTTCCCGAAAGACTTTCCGAGAAATCGAGCTTTTCCAGCTGGTATTTTGCAAAGCCTTTGTTGGGCAAGCTAAAATTTATCCCCGAGATCAGCAGGCTCTGATCGCCCAGCGGATTGGTAAGATTCCAGTCCCGATCGAATTCAATGGTAAACAACCGCTCGATGGTTTTAAATTCTTTTTGTACGAATTGATAATTGGCGAAAGCGTCCACATTCCATTTTCCCGTGTAAAGGCGTTGTTTTGCATTGATTTTTCCGGCTAGACCTTTATTGTCATTGTCATCTGTGGAAGAAAATAAATTTTTATCGTTATTGCTGAGGCCGACTTCAAAATCAACATTCGTTTTCTCACTGGGATTGTATTTTCCTAAAACCGTCGCGATCTGAATTTTTGTAGGCGGAACCAATCTTGTAATCGGTTCGTAATTTCCCTGCGGAATTCCGGCTACGGGTGACACATACTGATAAATACGGCCAATCGCCTGACTGCTGGACAGAATATAATTCCCCTGGTTATTTCCAATCAATAGAAACTTCACATTGTACAAGGTTTCAGTAGCATCCGTGGAATATTCAAAAACTTCTTCGGTGCCAACGATTATTTTCCGATAGAGGATTTTATTTTCGGAATAGCTGTCTTCATAGGCTGAAGGCGCAGTCATTAAATCCGGATTGTCGCCTGCCTGGGATAAAATCTGCGCCTGTTCCGAAGACAGGTTTTGCTGTAATGGCTGATTCTTTACATCATTTTCGGAATACACAAATCCGCCAATGCTCCATTTTTCCCGTTCGTGCGTAACACCGCCATAGGTCACAAATCGTGTATAGCTTCGGTCCGAATACTGGTATTCCACATTGATCCGCATTTCGGAGGTAATCGGAAACAAAGACGTAAACCGGATTTCTCCCGCATTGTAATCAATCACATAGTCGTTGTTCTCACCGCGTTCGAGCAGGATTCCGTTGGCATACACTTTTTCCGAACCTGAAATCACTAAAACATACAGTTCGCCATTCGGGCCTTTAAGTTTATAGGGCCCCTGATTGCCTTCCTGGCCGGTAAATGTGCTTCGGGCGTATTGTCCGCGAACAATGGCTGCTGCGACAAAAACATCGGTTTTATTTTCTGGTTTTCCGAAAGTGAAATGTGTGGACAGGCCCTGTACTTTTTTGTTGAAATTCAGAAAGCGCGACTGTCGGTTTTCCAGAAATAAATCTCCCGCCCGGATGGTCCATTTATCTGAGAATAATTCAACGAAAATCTGGTCGAATTCATCCAGTTTCTGCGAGTAGCCACCTTCCTGAAGCGGAATATTGCTGTCCTGAAGCGAGGCACGCAGACTCACTTTGTCGGAGATTTTTCCGGTAATCTGTAAATCCAGATTGGAATTCACAACCGTATTCTGATTGTTCCCGACGGTTACGCCACGCATAATACTTCCCGAAGTGCTCAGTCCGTCAAAAGGTTTGAAAGTACTGATGGGCTCACGGGAAACCTGATATAAGTTCCGCCCGGCTTCATTGCTCACCACACGGCTTTGATCGTAAATACTGTATTTTTTGGTAAGGTATTCGGGAAATTTTAGATAGCGGACAGTAAGCGTGTCGGAAGACTGAAAATTGTTTTTGAATAACAACGTTCCCTTCTGGAAGTCGACTTTATAAAAAGCGGTATCGATTTCGTTTCCGGATTTGTCCAAAAGCCTGAAGAATTCCTTATTGATGCTTACGCTGTCGATAGAAATACTTTGCTGGGAAAATGTAATTTTTTTGGTTTGATACGGCGTTTGGGTTTCCTGAGCAGAAACTGCAGAAAAACTAAAGAAAAGAATGAGTAAATACGCCCGTTTCAACATAACTACTATAACTCGTAAACCTCAAAAGTAGTATTTAAAATCGAGAAAAATAAAAAAGCCGAAAACGTGGGTGGTTTTCGGCTTTTAAACTATTCTTTTGTTACAATCTGCATGGTTTCGCGGTTCAATTGCTTTACCAATACGGTTTTGTCTTTTTCCACCATCTGAATGGCTTTGTCCGTGAAATGGCGAATTGTATATAACGACACATTCTCGTTGTAGCTTACCTTGAATTTTTTTGCCAGGATGCTTTTCAGTTCGTTGAAGTTTCCGAATTTGTCTTCGATGCAAACCGAGAAACTAATGGCAGAATTCTGGATCAGGCTCACTTTCATCTTAAATTTATGCAGCAATGCAAAAACCTCGCTGATGTTCTCTTCCATGATAAACGAAAAGTCAATTGAGGAAAGCGAAAGCAGCAACTGGTTTTTCTTTACGATAAAGCAGGCCGTTTTCGGTTCCAGATGCGCACCTTTTGACACACTGGTTCCAGGTAAAAGCGGATTGATAAACGATTTCACATACAACGGAATTTCCTTGCTTTGTAAGGGTTGCAGTGTTTTCGGATGGATAACCGAAGCGCCGTAGAACGCTAATTCAATGGCTTCACGGTAGGAAATCTGGTTTAGTAGAGTTGTGTTTTCAAAATACCTAGGATCGGCATTCAAAACTCCGGGAACATCTTTCCAGATGGTTACGCTTTCTGCATTTAGGCAATACGCAAAAATCGCAGCTGTATAATCGGAACCTTCACGGCCTAAAGTCGTGGTGAAATTATTTTCATCGGATCCTAAAAATCCCTGTGTGATGTTCAGCGTCTTCTTTTTGATGTTTTTTGAAATAGTTTTCTGTGTCAGTTCCCAATCCACAATGGCATCACGATAAGTGTTGTCGGTTTTGATAAGATTACGGACGTCTACCCATTGGTTTTTCAGGCCAACATGATTAAAATAGTGGCTCAGGATGGTCGTTGAAATGATTTCGCCTAAACTCACGATCTGATCGTAAACGAAATTATAATTTGGCGATTTATTGGTATTTAAAAAGTATTCCAAATCTGCAAAATGCTTGTTTACGGCGGTAAATGCTTCGTGCTTTTCATCATCAAACAAATCAAGTAAAATCTGGTTATGGTACTTCTTGACTTCCTGAACCGAAGCGTTTAATTCCTTCGATTTGTCGAAATAATTCCTGATGACAACTTCTAAGGCGTTAGTCGTTTTCCCCATAGCTGAAACCACGAGCAGAACGTCTTCATAGCCTACTTGCTGTAAAACATTATAAACATTTTTAATACCGTCGGCATCTTTTACCGATGCACCTCCAAATTTGAAAATTCTCATACTATTTTAAATCGATGGATAAATCTCAGTCTATCCTGCTATTGTTATCTGTTACTTAAAAAATCGTCTATTCCTTCTTCGGTCATTTGTACTACTCTCCAGTCGTCCAATATCCGTGCTCCGGATTTTTCGTAGAAGTCGATGGCATTCCGGTTCCAGTCCAAAACGTTCCATTCGATGCGCCGGACACTATCTTTTTTGCCCTGTTTCATGATTTCGGTGTAAAGTGCCATGCCTAAACCCGTGCCGCGCATTTTCTCTTTTACGATCAAATCTTCCAAATGTATGGTTTTGCCTTTCCAGGTGGAGTAACGGTAATAGTACAGGGCCATTCCGACAATCTCGTTATCAAGTTCGGCGATAAATGTGTGGAATAAGGGTTTGTCGCCAAAGCCGTCTTTCTCCAGATCTGCCACGGTTACCACTACGGCGTCGGGTTCTTTTTCAAAAATCGCCAGTTCCCGGATTAAATCGAGCACTGCGGGCATGTCTGCCTTAGTTCCTGTTCTGATGAGCATCGTACTTTATTTTTTCTTTTTCTTAGTTGTTTTCTTTGCTGCCGGTTTTTTTGCGGTCTGCTTTACATAGGGCTTGTATAGTCCGTCTTTTTGTGCTCTGGCTTTTGCTTCGGCAGCTCTTTCCTTTGGATCAGGATGGGAACTTAGCATTTTCTCTATAAAAGAAGCTTCTTTACCTTCGTTAAGCTTTGCTAAAATCGTAAACGCAGATTCTACGGCATTGACATTATAACCGTGTCTTTTCATGAAATCATAAGAATACATATCGGCTTCCGACTCCTGTTTTCTGCTATAGCGGCTGTCGATTAGAGCATGGCCGATTTTTCCTGCTTGCCCTTCGGAAATCGTTCCTACCTTCTCGTATTGCGAGCCGGCTGCGTCTACTAATGCTTCTTTTCGATAAGCGGCTTTTATGGCATCTCTTGTATCGTGATTGGCAACGTGTCCGATTTCATGTCCGATTACTGCCAATAATTCATTGTCATCCATGATGTCCATTAATCCGGAATAGACACGAACGCTTCCGTCGGCCGTAGCGAAGGCATTGACTTCTTTTAATTTGTATACTTTGAAGTTTAAGGTCAGCCCGTTCTCGGTGGTATGCTTTCCAAAGACTTTTTTCAATCGGATGGTATAGGGATCTTTATCATCGGCTACGGGATTTTCCTTGTCCATTTTCGCTACTGCTTCTTTGGATAAATTTGCAGCATCAGCATCACTGAAGGTAAAACCTGTCACTCCTTTTTGCACAGCGCCCAATGCTTTTTCGCTTAAATTGATTTGGGCTTTCACGTTGGAAACACAAAGTGTCAGGAATGCTGACACTAAAAATAAAGTCCTTTTTTTCATTTTTTAAAAATTTGATTCAAAGATAAAATAACTTTATGTTAGATTTTTTTTTGAAAACGATTTTCTTTATCAGATTTACTGAAAATCAAAAATTAAAATCAATATTTGCACACGCAAACCCAACACAACAAACATGGAACAACGCAATAAGACTTTAGGTGAATTTATCATCGAAAAACAGGAAGAATTTAAGTATTCGTCGGGGGAATTATCACGAATTATCAACGCTATTCGTTTGGCAGCGAAGGTAGTAAGCTATAAAGTGAACAAAGCCGGGTTGGTGGATATCGTTGGTGCAGCCGGAGAGCAGAATATTCAGGGGGAAGACCAGCAGAAACTGGATGTATATGCCAATGAAGTATTTATCCAAACTTTGATCAATCGTGAAATTGTATGCGGTATTGCTTCGGAAGAAAACGATGACTTTATCTCCGTTCACGGAAAAGCGGGAGATGATAATAATAAGTATGTAGTCTTAATGGATCCGCTTGACGGGTCTTCCAATATTGATGTGAATGTTTCCGTGGGGACGATTTTCTCGGTATACCGAAGAGTCACTCCAATGGGAACACCGGTAACGCTGGAAGATTTTCTGCAACCGGGCGATCAGCAGGTTGCTGCCGGGTATGTGATTTACGGAACTTCAACGATGCTTGTTTATACTACGGGTCATGGCGTTAACGGGTTTACGCTGAATCCTGCTATCGGGACTTTCTATTTGTCGCATCCGAACATGCAGTTCTCTAAAGACGGTAAGATCTATTCTATCAACGAAGGGAATTACATTCATTTTCCGCAAGGCGTAAAGGATTATATAAAATATTGCCAATTGGAAGAAGGGGACAGGCCATATACTTCCCGTTACATAGGAAGCCTGGTTTCCGATTTTCACCGAAACATGATCAAAGGCGGGATTTATATCTATCCGACAAGTTCCAAAGCGCCAAACGGGAAACTGCGTTTGCTTTATGAATGCAATCCAATGGCTTTCATCGCGGAACAGGCGGGAGGAAAAGCTTCGGACGGTTACGGAAGAGTGATGGAAATTAAACCTACGGAGTTACACCAGCGCGTACCGTTTTTCGCAGGAAGCCGGAATATGGTAGAAAAGGCTGAGGAGTTTATGGCAAGATATAAGTAATTGCTGCGTTGAACAGTATAAACTCTACGCAGAATCTTAATAAAAAAGGAGTAATGATCTACAGATTATTACTCCTTTTTCTTTTTGGTAAAACTTTGTCACTCTGCAACTCTGTGACTTTGCTCTCCAAAAATATTATTTGTTCATGTGCTGCATTTCGTAAACGAAAGTGTCCAGATCCACATGCAGTATCAGTAAAGACATAGCTTTATCTACAATGTAACTCACATTGCCCGGGGTGAAGCCCAGTGCTAAGGCAAATTTCGTCAGGATTTCCTTTTGCTTCGGACCTAAAATATGATCGGTATAGACCATTCGGGACAAGTCATATAAACGTTCCAGTCGCTGGCTGTAAAGCGATGGCGGATTGATGGGGTATTTCATTGGGTTTTCCAGAATCTCTTCATACTCTTCCTGGGAAATTTCCAATTGTTTTGCCAGTTTGTCAATAAATGCTTTTTCTTCTATGCTTAGGTCTCCATCAGCAATGGCAACTCTCACAATAGCAGAAAAATGGCCTTTGTTGCGGGTTTTAAACTCGCTATCAAATAGATCTGAAAATGACATAGTTGTATGTGTTTGTGTGAAACTCAAATTTACAAATTTTCTGCTTGTTTTACATTAAATTGGTAAGCTTTTCTTAAGGAAAGAAAACAATTATCAAAATAAATTGTAAGTTTGAGAACCCAATCTTTAAACCGTTTAAAATGTCCGAATTTCTAACATATTTTAATATTGGCCTGCATCATGTGCTGGATATCTACGCCTATGATCACGTGCTTTTCCTTATTGCATTGGTGACACCTTATGCTTTTAAAGACTGGAAGCGCGTCTTGATTTTGGTGTCGCTGTTCACCTTGGGGCATACGGTCTCTTTACTGCTGTCGGTGTATGGTGTTTTGTATATCAAGCCGGGATTGGTTGAATTTCTGATTCCGATTACAATTTTAATTACCGCTTTATTTCACTTGTTTACGGCAGGGAAATCAGGTAAGCAGGAAAGTATAACGTTCATAGCCCTGGTGACCGTATTTTTCGGAATCATCCACGGACTTGGGTTTTCCAATTATTTTAAATCCATTCTGCCGGGATCGGCTTCGGAAAAACTCCTTCCGTCCCTGGAATTTGCCTTAGGGATTGAAGTGGCTCAAATAATTATAGTAATCGCTGTATTGATAGTGTCCTATATAGTGCAAACATTCTTTAGGTTTTCAAAGCGCGACTGGTCGTTGGTCCTTTCGGCTTTTGTAGTTGGAGTAGTATTGCCGATGATTGTCAACAGCGAGATTTGGAACAGATAACAGATAATGAAAGAAAAGAAAAAAGCAAAATACGATAAGGCCTATCTGCGGATTGCCAAAGAATGGGGATTATTATCTTATTGTAAACGCAAGCAGGTTGGCGCAATTATTGTTAAAGATAGAATGATTATTTCTGATGGATACAATGGTACGCCATCCGGATTTGAGAATTGCTGCGAAGATGAAACGGGCTTAACGAAATGGTATGTGCTTCACGCCGAGGCAAATGCGATTTCAAAAGTGGCACGGTCAACGCAATCATGTGAAGGCGCAACTTTATATATTACACTGTCGCCTTGCCGTGAGTGCAGTAAGCTGATCCATCAGTCGGGTATTAAGCGTGTAGTATATCATGAAGGTTATAAAGATAATTCCGGACTGGAATTCTTAATAAAAGCAGGTGTTGAGGTGGATATAATGACAGAATTAGATTAAAAATTGAATGAGAATTAAAAAAATATACTTGCCGATTATCATTGCTACTGCTTTGGCGGTAGGTGTTCTTATGGGCGGATATTTGAATTTTACGTCGCCGGGAGGTGGTTTTTCAGCAAATTCCAACAGAAGCAAGCTGAATAAACTTATAGAAATGATTGAAAGCGAATATGTAGACGATGTCAATACCGATTCCATTGTCGATTTGACCGTGAACGGTATTCTGGAAAAACTGGATCCGCATTCCATGTACATCGCCAAAAGCGAAATGGAGCAGGTATCGCAAAGCATGAAAGGGGATTTCGTCGGCATCGGCGTGAATTTTTATATGTATAAGGATTCCGTCGCGATTATTAAACCGATGGAAAACGGACCCGCAGAAACGGCAGGACTTAAAGCCGGAGACCGAATTCTGTACGCCGGAAAATCAAAACTCTTCGGAAGAAAATTACCGACAGACAGTTTGTTTTTAAAATTAAAAGGCGAAGAAGGTTCCAAAGTGAACCTGACTATCTTCCGTAAATCGGAAAACAAAATTTTTAAAGTAAATGTTACCCGTGGCATTGTTCCGATAAAAAGTGTGGACATCGCCATTATGCTGGATAAGAAAACCGGCTACATCAAAATCAACCGTTTTGCTGAAACTACATACAATGAGTTTTGCAACGGTATGCTCGGACTAAAGAAACTTGGTGCTACTACATTGATTGTAGATGTGCGCGATAATGGCGGAGGTTACCTGGAAATGGCGGCCGATATTGCCGATGAATTCCTGAAGGACAAAGAGCTTATCGTTAAAGTCAAAAATAAAAAAGGCAAAATCGATGAAACCTTCGCTACTGAAAAAGGAAATTTCGAAACCGGTAAAGTTTATATTCTAATCAATGAAAACACAGCTTCGGCCAGCGAAATCTTAGCCGGCGCGATTCAGGATAACGATAGGGGAATCGTAATGGGACGCCGCTCTTTCGGAAAAGGACTGGTGCAGAAAGAGATGCCTTTGGGTGACGGCTCTGCAGTACGCTTAACGGTGGCGCGCTATTATACCCCTTCGGGACGCTCGATACAGAAACCTTATGATCATGGCACGGAAGAATATTTCAGCGATTTCGAAAAACGTTTTCTAAGCGGCGAATTGTATGCGGTTGACAGTATCAAAGTGGCCGATAGTCTGAAGTTCAAAACCAAAAAGGGGCGCATCGTTTACGGCGGCGGCGGAATTATCCCCGATGTTTTTGTGCCTATTGAAGGCGGTCATGGCGATGAAGCTTTAGGGATGCTGATGCAGTCGGGATTGATGAGCTATTTTGTGTTTGAGCAATTGGACAAAGACCGAAAAGCATTTCAGAACTTGACTTTCCCGGAAATGTTGCAGAAATTAAATACAACAGATGTCTATTTCAATAATTTCAAAAGGTACATAGCAAGAAGCGGTATTGTTTTCAATTTAGATCATCAGAAAGCTGTGGTAAAAAGATACGTCGCAGCGGAATTCGCACGTCAGCTTTTCGATGAGAACAAATACTACCAGATTATACTGAAGGAAGATCCGATGGTAAAAACTGCTTTGGAGAGAAAATAAGATCGCAGATAGTAGAATTTAGATAGCAGAATTTAGATTGCGGTTGTCATATGTGTTTACGTCAGATAAGTGTCGTTTGCTTTCTATAACCTGATCACTGCCTTCTACTTCCTGATACTGTCATGCGAGTGCGTTTCCACACCATTATTCCATAATACCATAATATCTGTGGCTACTGCAGCACCACTTCCGGCCGCGATGGAAAACTGGCTTCGGTGGCCAGCTAATGTTCCGCATACGTAAATGCCTTCGATTACTTTATGGTCGGTATTCTTAAGTTGGATGCGGTTTTTCTCGGGCAAAGCTTTTTTGTGAGGCTCAAGATATTGGAGTAATCCTTCGATAGCAAATAAATTGGACGCACCAATACCTACTACAATCACTTTTGCAGTATAACTATTTTTATTGGTAGTAACAGTAAAATTTCCGGATTCGCCTGCAACAGAAAGTGCTTTTTCGTCTTCAATCTGCTCGATATGAGGATAAACTTCAGACAAATGTTGCGTGCTTTCAACAAGTATATCAGCGCCTAATTTTCCATTAGGAACGCCATAGGCATTGTGAAAAATTGCATCCTGGAGGGAAGAGGCTTTCTGATGGGTAATGATTCCGATTTTCTTTTCGGCGGCAAAGGCTTTCTTTTGGGCAGATCCTAAAATCAATGCGCAGGAAACCCCTGAAACCCCGCCGCCAATAATCAGGACATCAAACATAGACTAGTTGCTTCTGGTTTTTTCATCAATGATTTTTGACATACGGAAAATCAGCAAAATGCAAACCGCACACAACGATGCCGCAATGCCGATAAGCGCTACCAGGCTGTTTCCTTCAAAAAGATTATTGAAATCAAGCAATGTTATGTTGAAAATAACCAAACCCAGGGCAAGGGCGATCAAAATATAAGTAAAAACTTTCATCTTCATTAAAATTTATCTAACACGGTGTGAAATTACTAAAAAACAGCTTAAACAAACAGACCTTTAACATTACCGGCGAATAATTTAACAGCGATAGCCAACAGCACCACACCAAAAACTTTTCGGATGACACTTAGGCCACTTTTGCCTAACGCTTTTTCAATCTTCGAGGATGATTTCAAGACAGCATACACGATAATGATATTGATAAAAATAGCAATAATAATATTAATGCTTTGGTATTGTGCACGAAGTGAAAGCAAAGTCGTCATTGTCCCGGCACCGGCAATCAAAGGGAAAGCAAGCGGGACAATCGAAGCGGTACTGGGTTCTTCGTCTTTATATAAGGTAATGCCCAATATCATTTCAAGTGCGAGGAAAAACAGGATAAACGAACCGGCTACAGCAAACGATTTTACATCAACACCCATGAATTTCAGGATTTCTTCTCCCACAAAAAGAAAGGTAATCATGATGATTCCGGAAGCTACAGCCGCTTTTTCTGATTGGATATGGCCGACTTTAGTGCGGATGTCGACAATAATCGGAATGGTCCCGACAATATCAATTACCGCGAAAAGCACCATACCAACAGTTAAAATTTCTCTCCAGTCAAATTCCATAGTGTGTTGTGTTTTTGAGATGTAAAAGTGTTTTTTTAACGAAGCTAAAATAACTAATAAATCGTTAATTTTTGGCATTTCTGAAATTATGGTTTTAAACTTTGTAACTTTGCGGCAAATACCATGTAGAATTATGTTTCAGTTAGGAAAAACAATCGTGTCGGAGGAGATTTTGGAGAAGGAGTTTGTGTGCAATCTATCAGCGTGCAAAGGTGCTTGTTGTGTAGATGGTGATGCCGGTGCGCCCTTAACGGAAGAAGAGACTAAAATTCTTGCCGAAATATTTCCCAAAGTAAAACCGTTTTTGCGTCCGGAAGGTATTGCTGCCATTGAAGCGCAGGGAACTTCTGTAGTGGGAGAAGACGGTGAATTTGAAACAACACTTATTGACGGGGCGGATTGCGCTTACGTTATTTTTGACGGAAAAACCGCGCTTTGCGGTATCGAACAGGCATATAACCAAGGTTTAGTCGATTGGAAAAAACCGGTTTCGTGTCATTTATATCCTATTAGAGTTAAGGAGTTTTCAGAATTTTCAGCGGTGAATTACCATAAATGGCATATTTGTGATGATGCCTGCTCACTTGGAAAAGAACTGGAAGTTCCGGTATATAAATTTGTAAAAGAAGCGCTGGTTCGAAAATTTGGGCAGGAGTGGTATTCCGAATTGGAAAAAGTGGCCGAAGAATTTAAAAATTCAAATCCAAGAAGATAATTATAAACAAAAAGCCGGAAATTCAACCGGCTTTTTGTTTATAACGATTTATAAATCAGTTATTTTCGCTGATGAGGTAAAGTTTGTACCTACACCTGTGCCTGAGAAAGCAAGGTTGCAAAATGTTGCTGACATATGCCCGTTTACATAAGAAATATAAACATTTCCAGTATTTGCTCTGAAGTAATCAGAAAATGTTCCTCCGGTTACGATAGAAACACAAACCTCATTATTCTCCATAAAAGAAGTTGGACAATCTGGGCAGATAGAATACATTCCCGCAGTTGGTGTTGCATCGCTGGCAAATATGATAGTCAGGTCACCATTTGATCCGTTTGCCTCAATTTGGTATGAATCCTGTACTACGCTTGCTATTACAGAAGAAAAAGTCATCGTAGGATATACAGAATTTGTTGCGGTATTGTTTGTCGGGCTGCATGGTGCTGTAGGTGTTGTTACGGCAATTGTTACAGTAGCGGTTTCGCTGACGCAAGCATATTCATTAACATAAAGAGAATAAGTTCCTGCGCTTAGGTCTGATGCCATCACCATTGGATTTTGTTCTGACGATGTAAACCCATTTGGCCCTGTCCAGTGATACTCAGCCATCGTACTATAATGTGGAGTTTCGAGCATGATGTATGTGCCGGCCGTAACTGGCGTATTGCTACTGATGGTTGGAGTTTCCATGTTGCAGTCATTCGGCTCGGTGTTGTCGGAAGTTTCATCACCGCTGCAGTTCCATAGAAAAGGAGAACATGTCAGAATCAAAAGAAGGAAAATTGTGAATTTTTTGTTGAACATAGTTTTGGGATTTAAATTTTAAAATATTCTGCAAAGAAAGGTCTTTGGGGGTAATTTTTAATATTTTTCTTAAAAAAAACCAACGTAATTATATTCTTTTTAAGGTTGGTGGTTTTGCTTGATTTTTTTAAATATAAAAAGTTAAATTTTCTTGTTTTGTGTTTTTAAACCACTATATTATACCGTGTTTTGCATGTTTTAAAATTCTGATTGTCAGATTTTTAAATTTTGTATGAAAAAGGTTTCAGTTTTTTCTGGTTGTTAAAAACTCGGGGTAATTGTGAATAAGTTTGACTTTCTTTTTACAATTCAAATGACAATCTTTGTAATCCCCAAGTCATTCAAATAGCCAATTTTTTAATCGTATAAAAGTCAAGATACTATGTCTGTAGTCGAGCCTATATTGCAAGAAAATAAAAACCGATTTGTAATTTTCCCTATCAAACACCATGATATTTGGGAGCGTTATAAAAGTATGGAGGCTAGTTTTTGGACAGCCGAGGAAATTGATCTGCACCAGGATTTATCCGATTGGAACACGAAGTTAAACAGCGATGAGAAGTATTTTATCAAGCATATTTTAGCATTTTTCGCAGCTTCCGATGGGATTGTAAATGAAAATTTAGCCGAGAATTTCGTGAACGAAGTGCAATATGCCGAAGCGAAATTTTTCTACGGATTTCAAATCATGATGGAAAACATTCACAGCGAAACCTATTCGCTTTTGATTGATACCTATGTGAAAGACGAAGCCGAAAAAACCGAATTGTTCAACGCATTAGAAGTGTTTCCGGCCATCAGAAAAAAAGCCGATTGGGCCTTAAAATGGATTGAGTCGGATTCGTTTGCCGAAAGACTAATTGCTTTTGCAGCAGTAGAAGGGATTTTCTTCTCAGGAGCATTTTGTTCTATTTATTGGCTGAAAAAACGTGGTTTAATGCCGGGACTTACTTTTTCCAACGAATTGATTTCCCGTGATGAAGGTGTTCACTGTGATTTCGCGGTACACCTGCACAACCATCACCTGGTGAATAAAGTACCGAAGAACAGAATCAGAGAAATCATTGTAGATGCCCTTAACATCGAGCGTGAGTTTATTACCGAGTCACTTCCGGTGAGTTTAATTGGTATGAATGCTACGCTGATGACGCAATACCTGGAATTTGTGGCCGACAGATTGTTGGTGGAACTGGGTTGCGACAGAGAATACAACACAGCCAATCCGTTTGATTTTATGGATATGATTTCGTTACAGGGAAAAACCAATTTCTTTGAAAAACGTGTTGCCGAATACCAAAAAGCCGGTGTAATGAATACCGATTCTGATGCACAGAAAATTAGCTTTGATGCTGATTTTTAAAAAAAATGTTCAACGCTTCATGCGTTCCTTATAAACAACCAAGATTACAAATAACCAAAATCAGAGAAGGGATTTTCTGGTTTTAAAAACCGAAAACTTATGTATGTAGTAAAAAGAGACGGCCATAAAGAGCCAGTAATGTTTGACAAGATCACAGATAGGATTAAAAAACTATGCTATGGTTTAAATGACTTGGTAGATGCTGTAAAAGTAGCTATGCGTGT
>NZ_CAMLMK010000011.1 GCF_946481155.1 uncultured Flavobacterium sp. | reverse complement strand
CTTGGTCTTACGACAAAACTTCACGAGTTATAAATGTAGTAGACCATAATAATAAATTTGATATGCAACTTAAGTTAATAAGCATAACAGATTCTGAATGTGTCTTAGAACTCGAAAATCCCAAAGGTACTTTTGTCAGATTGCATATGGTTGTTACCAAATAATAGCCTGCTGCTAACAGCGGTTTTAAGAAATGGCGGGTTTAGGTGTTTAATAGGACGATCTGGAATCAATCAAACTTTTAGTAATATTTGAAATTCAATATTAAAAAGCCCGCCACTGCTTAAAGCCGGCGGGACGCTACCAGCAATTAAAAAAACAATCATGAAAAAAATTCACCTCGCTTTATTATTAATCTCAACTTTATGCTTTTCGCAAACAGACAAACACGTTAATGTACCTGGAACAAGATGCAGTATAATACCTCCAAAAAATTTTATTCAAGCTTCTGGCTTTAGCGGTTTTCAAAATAATAAAAATGGAGCTTCTATTATGTTTTCAGAATTACCAACTTCTTATTCTGTGATGAGTAATGCATTTACTTCCGAAGCTCTTAAATCTAAAGGTATGATTCTTATAAGCAAGGAAACAATAAACTTTAATAATGGAAAAGCGACCTATTTTAAAATCAAGCAGGAAGTTAACGGTCAACATTATTTAAAGCAGCTGCTAATGTTTGGAAACGATAATAAAACCATTATGGTTAATGGAATTTATCCAGAAACCGCAAAGATAGAAAACGAGGTAAAGGAATCCGTATTGTCTACAAGTTACAATGAAGACTAGTTAAATGATCACTTAAAAGTTTCAATTAAAAGTTACGAGATAACTGCTGGTAACAAGGGTCTTATGCAAGTGGGGTTTTAAGGTTTATCAGTAAAGGTCAGTGCTTGCATTTCCTTCTCCGAAATAAGGTTTTTCCTTTCTAACTTTTCGGTATACTTGTAAACATCAGTAACAAATCATCCGCCACTTCTAAAAGCCGGCGGGACGTTGTACGTAATATTTCCTAACGATCGTGCTAAATATTGAACTAAAATACATACTTTTGATAGTATCAAATGATAGTATCAAAATATGAAACCACCGTACGAAATAACTTCCCTAATTTTAAAATATATTTCTTCAATTTCTGAAAAAATTGGAGAAGTTAACGCAAAATATTTAGTCAAAACCAATCCAAGTTTACGAAAACAAAATCAGATAAAAACTATACATTCTTCATTAAGTATTGAGGGAAATACTTTGTCAGAAGAACAAATTACCGCAATATTAGAAAACAAAAGAGTTGTTGGACCTCAGAAAGATATAATAGAAGTTTTGAACGCTTTAGAAGTATATAAAAATATAAGCATTCTTAAACATCACTCCGAGAAAGATTTTTTAAAAGCTCATAAAATGCTAATGAAAGATCTTATTGAAAATTCAGGAAAGTATAGAACAAAAGGCGGAGGAATTGTAAAAGGTTCAAAAGTTGAACATGTCGCGCCTCCCTATGAAAATGTTCCATTTCTAATGAAAAAATTATTTCAATACTTAAAGGATAAATCCGAAATTTCATTAATTAAAAGTTGTGTTTTTCATTACGAAATGGAATTTATTCATCCATTTATGGACGGAAACGGAAGAATGGGAAGATTATGGCAAACTTTGATTTTAATGGAAGAATATCCTGTCTTTGAATTTTTACCTTTTGAGACTTTAATTTCAAAAAATCAAACAGCATATTACAATTCCTTATCTACTTCTGATAAAGAAGGAAAATCAACCAAATTCATTGAGTATATGTTAAGTATTATTGACCAATCTTTGAGCGAACTCTTGGAAAACTCAACAAAAAAACTTTCTGATGAAAATAGAATTCAAGTTTTCATTGAAAATTTTGTTGAAGAATTTACAAGAAAAGATTATCTAAATTATTTCAAGGATTTATCATCAGCAACAGCAAGTAGAGATTTGAAAAAAGCGGTTGAAATGGGAATCATTACAAAGCATGGAGATAAAAAAACAACAACATATAGAAAGAATTAATACTACGCACAACAGTGGTTTTTAAGCAAGAGGAAAATTAAGGCTTAACTGAAACTTCTTTTTGTATGTTTGACTTCAGTGAAAACTCAAACTTTAGTAATAAAAGCTCCCTCCTGCTTAAAGCCGGCGGGGCGTTAGCCGTCATTGAAAAACCCGAGAATCAACTTGGAATGTACCTTATTCTCATACTTACGAATGCTCTGTAACAAACTGCACTAATAATCGTCTAACTGGACAAAACGAATTAAATATGAGTCAAAATAAAAACCCATTAAAAATAGGATTAATTTACGGCACCATGTTAGGTATTGTAGTAGTTAGTATTGGAATCATAAGATATAAAACAGGTATGATACTTAGAGATGACCAAATGCTAAGTTATGTATACTGGGGAATCTTCACAATGGTAATATTTTCTGCCGTTTTCCAATTTAAAAAACAGAATCCTTTATCATTTTCATATAATCGAACAATAACTATTGGACTGTTTGCAGGGCTTATCAGCGGTTTAATGTATACCATTTACATTGTTATACTTAATAGTTATATTGACACAGAACTTGCTTCCAAAATAATCCATTTTAAGGAACAGACAAATATTTTAAAAAATTCAGAAATATCAGCAAAGGATATAACTGACTCAACAAAAATTATGCAAATGAGTTCCGCATTGAGAGGATTGATTTATACTTTAGTATGTATGACTTTCGGAGTCATTCATTCATTAGTTAGCACATTTGTAGCAAAAAGACTTAATTATAAATCTCAATAACCATTTTCTCAAGTCAGGTTGGACAGACGAAAAGAATAAAGAAAAAACAACGAACCGCTAACAAGGGTTTTATGCAAGTGGGGTTTTAGGATTATCGGTAATGTTTTGGTGTTTGTATTTTCTTCTTTTATTTCATTTTTTTCATTTAACCTTTTCGGTATATTTGTAAATATCAGTAATAAAAATCCCCACCTGACACAAAGCCCCGGGACGTTTGTGGCAAGTGTAACAGACGACAGTAACAACATAAAACAATGCAAGATTTATTATTTGACTTTATATCAAAATACGTTTCTCTGACGGAAGAAGAGAAGAATGCAATCGTTTCTTTGGACATATTTCGCTCGGTAAAGAAAGGGACGACTTTACTCAAAGAAGGACAAAAATCGAAAGACAGCTACTTTGTTCTAAAAGGCTGTATTCGCACATATTATGTTTTAGACAGTGAAGAAAAAACTACTGCTTTCTACACAGAAATGGAAGCTTTGACACCCCATTGCGTAATAAGCAAAACTCCGTCCGAATACTATATAAGTTGTATAGAAGACACTATACTTACAGTTTCAAATACTGATATGGATACAGAAATGTTTAACAAGTTTCCAAAATTTGAATCGCTTTGCAGAGTTTTATCAGAAGAACTTTTAGTAAAGCAACAAATCAATTTTGACGAGTTTAAGACTTCTTCCCCTGAACAACGATATTTGAATTTATTGCAATCACGACCAGACCTTATTCAACGTGTTCCGCAACACCAGTTAGCAAGTTATCTTGGTATAAAACCACAATCATTAAGCAGGTTAAGGGCAAGGATTTTGGAGAAAAATAAAAGTTAAGAGTCATTTCTTAACTTAAGTGAACGTATTTAAGCTACCTGTCAATCTACTTTTGCAGTATCATCTAACAATAAAAAAAGACATGCAAAAGAAAATTTTATGGTTCGCCTTGATTTTAATGATGGCAAGCACGCTACAAGTTAAAGCTCAATATGCCAAACAAGACAGTACTTATAAAAAGTATTTTGTTGGAAGTACCTTCCTGATGTTAGGAAATCTAATTCCTAATGACCGAAATCCGCCTCATTTTGTACAATTAAATGTTGGATATAGGATAACACCTAAAGATGTTGTTTTCTTAGAATTAAAAAGATCCAGGTTTGCTTACCCATTAGGCATCCCTTGGGGAGAATCATTTGATGCACCGGGAGAAAACTATCCCGGACATGTACGCCAAAATGTAATTGGATTGGCATACAACCGTTTTTGGTGGAAAGGACTCTATACCGGCGTTCATGCAATGAGTGCTTTTCAAAAATATTATGATGAGGATGATAAAAAGATTGCAAACGGATACACACTATTCATGACCTACCGTTTGGGTTACCAGGTTAAACTATTTAAAAACCGTTTCTTTATAGAACCCTCTATTGGTCTGACTCATTGGCCTGTAAAAACTAATACGCCGCAAGCTTTTGAATTAAAGGAAAGTAAATGGCCTAAATACTTTGGTTATGAACCCGGACTTCATTTTGGGTATAATTTCTAGTGATTTTGCGGAGGTTACGAATGTGACTCAAACAGCAAAGATGTAACACCAGCACCTACATGCAAGCAGGACTTTAGAGGGAAACCAAACTTCTTTTTGTATATTTGACTATAGTGAAAACTGAAACTTTAGTAATTAAAGTTCACAACAAGAGCCACTGCTAAAAGCGGTTTGGAGATATCCGTGGTTCGGTTTGTAATAAATATTCTTCTGCTCCGAAGTGAGGTTTTTTCTTTCAATCTTTTCGGTATATTTGCAATGTTCAGTTATCAAAAACCTCCACAGCATAAAGCCACAGAACATTGTGTATCAGTGTGCATCTTGAATCTAAAGAATAAATAAACTAAATATGAAACCTCTAATTTTAATTGCTCTTATTACTTTACTGGGTTGCAATAAATCAAAATCTCAGGAAAATATTCAAAACAACAAACAAATTTTCGTTTGTGCGCCTTGCGGTGGAAGTTGTGATGATCTGACTTTTGAAAAAGAAGGAAAATGTCCGCATTGTAATATGCAATTGATTGCTAAAACAAATGCAGGAATTCAAAAAAATGTAAATAATAAAGATTTAACAATCTGTTTCTATTTACAGGATAATGTGGAATTATTAGATTTTGCCGGACCAATGGAAGTATTTACCGTTGCTGGGTTCAACGTATTTACAGTATCCAGAACAAAAGACAAAATCACTTCACAGGGAGTATTGACAATACTACCGGACTACAGCATCGAGAATGCTCCTCCATCAGATGTAATGGTTTTCTTTGGTGGTAGTCACGGCAAACCTACAAATGATGCTTCTGTGATTTCGTGGATACAGTCCCGTAAAAAAAATACCAAATATTTTATGTCGGTTTGCACTGGTGCCTTTATTATGGGAAAAGCTGGAATATTAGACAACCTGACCGCAACTACATATCATACCCAAATTGAAGACCTTCAAAAAGCATTGCCAACAACCAAAGTACTGCCAAATGTTCGTTTTGTGGATAATGGAAATGTAATTTCAACGGCAGGGATTTCAGCAGGGATTGATGGAGCATTACATTTTGTTGCTAAAATAAAAGGTAAAGAATTTGCAAAAAAAATTGCCGAAGATATCGAGTATGATAAATGGATTCCGGAACAAGGTCTGATTATAAATAAAAAATAGAATCGGAAAAAATATTTGCTTACATAAAGAAGACACAGCAGATGTACTAATAACATTTATGAGTAATGACAAAAACATTCGGACAGTTTCAAGAAATTTGAACTTTAATCCTCAAAATAATAGTGGTTTTGCATTTATAAGCTTAGCCCACTCTATAGACAATTCCGTCTGTCTTTTCTAACTTCCTGAAAATAAACACGAAATAAATTTGCGAAACCGAAAAGTTGCGCGTATATTTGCAACTGAATGGTTTCGTAAAAATCGGTAAGACAAATGAGAAGAGACATTTTTCAGGCAATCGCTGACCCAACAAGACGGGGTATTATCGCTTTGATCACATTACAGGCGATGACGCCAAACGCCATTGCTGACAACTTCGACATGACCCGGCAAGCGGTATCAAAACATTTGCGCATTTTGACCGAGTGTGAATTGGTAAAACAAGAATTTCAAGGCAGAGAAATTTATTACTCCCTTGAAATTGAAAAAATGAAAGAGATTGACAAATGGCTAAACCAATTCCGGGAAATTTGGGAAATACAGTTTAATCAACTCGACAGTGTACTATCAACAATTAAAAAAAATAAAAAATGAACAACAATTTGCTATTTGATTTTACCGTTGACAAAACAACAAAAACGGTATTCATAAACAGGGAATTTGCCGCTGAGCTTTCGCTGGTATGGGATGCTTTCACAAAACCTGAACTATTGGACCAGTGGGTCGCACCTAAACCCTGGGTATCCAAAACAAAGTATATGGATTTCAAAGTGGGCGGGAAAAGATTCTATGCCATGGTGAGCCCGGAAGGAATGGAGCGCTGGTCAATTCAGGAATATACTTCCATTACGCCGAAAACCAATTTTAAAATGCATAATGCTTTTGCAGACGAAGATGGAAATCCTGAATTGCCGGGTTCGGATTGGGATTACAATTTCAGTGAAGAAAACGGCATAACAAAAGTGAGTATCACCATTTACAATGAATCGCTTGCCCGTCTTGAAAAGATGATTGAAATGGGATTCAAAGAAGGATTTACTATGAGCATAAATAATCTGGAAAATCTATTGAAAACTTTATAGCGACAACAGTAGAAAGAAAAACTGTCTATAATTAGGTTTACATCACTAATTACTTTACGCAAGCAGCGTTTTAAGAAAAACTGAAACTTCTTTTTTGTATATTTAGCTTACTGATATAGGACAATTAAAAGCAAAATATGAGAAAAGTAATTGCAGCAATCAATATGACCCTTGACGGGTTTTGCGACCATACAGCATTAATTGCAGATGATGAAATACATCAACATTACAATGAGCTATTAAGTAATACAGGTACTCTTTTATACGGAAGAATAACCTATCAGCTTATGGAAAGTTATTGGCCCTCTGTCGTAAAAAACCCCACTGGCAACAAACCAATTGATGAATTTGCAGTCTTAATAGACGTTATCCCAAAAATTGTTTTTTCCCGCACACTGGAAACTGTTAACTGGAAAAATACAGAGTTGAAACACGAAATCATTAAAGAAGATATTTTAGAACTTAAACAACAACCAGGTAAAAACATTTTAGTTGGCAGCCGAAGTTTAATACTGGCTTTGATGCTACTTAACTTAATTGATGAGTACCAGATTAGTGTTCAGCCAATTGTTTTAGGAAGCGGCTTGCCATTATTTAAAAATGTCAGGGACAGAGTTGATCTCAAACTCTTAAAAACCAAAATATTTGCTTGCGGTGCCGTAACACTTTACTATGAGCCGACAAAAAGATAATTGCTTAGTTTAAGGTATGTAGTTAAACCAAAATAAAATACCCCAATTGCAGCAATATCTTTCGAAAATAGCAGTTATTGAAAAAAGAAACTATTAAAATTACAAAGTAGAAAACCCAAAAATGCCATTTACATTTTCGCATCCTGCCATCATTTTACCGTTGTCTTTTTTACCAAAAAAATGGTTTTCATTGACCGGACTTATAATTGGCAGCGTAACACCCGATTTTGAATATTTTTTAAGAATGAAAATTCAAAGTAATTACAGTCACACTTTGAGCGGGCTTTTCTGGTTTGACTTGATTTTAGGATTACTGCTTGCTTTCATCTTTCATAATTGCATACGTAATAGTCTTTTTGATAACCTGCCAATGATTTTAAAATCCAGAGTTGCAGTTTTTAAACAGTTTGATTGGAACATCTATTTTAAAGAAAATTGGATTGTGGTGAGTGTTTCCATTTTAATTGGCGCAGCATCACATATATTTTGGGATAGTTTTACTCACGATCACGGTTATTTCGTTGAAAAAATTCCTAAACTCACAAATACGATGCACTTTTTCGGAAGTCAAATTCCCTTACTGAAAATTCTACAACATTCAAGTACTCTGATTGGCGCACTAATAATTGCTTATTCTATACTAAAACTTCCTGTAGATAAAAGTGTAAAAGAAGGAACAAATCTGAAGTACTGGAGTATTTTAATTTTTCTAACGCTAGTAATTATAGCTGCCCGGATTTTAAGTGGGCTTGATTATAAATTATACGGACACATAATTGCAACAGGAATTTCAGCAGGTTTAATTTCTCTGGCTTTAACACCGTGGCTTTTACAAATAAAAAGATAATTCAGCAAAATAATTTCAAGCTTAAGTATAATGAAATAATGGACTCTATTAATTGTACTGATTATTTGTAGCTGTTCGCCAAAGGACAAACAAATTGAATCTATAGAAATTATGTCCAATTATAATTTTCCTAAGTATTATTTACTTTAGTCTAAGATAAATAACAGGGGAATTGCTGAAACAATTCAAAAACAACAAGGTGATTCTGTTCTTTTAACTTATAAATCTGACGTTAGTAAAAGTCTTCTTGATTCCATTCTAAAACAAACGAACAATACAGAAACGAACTATAGATTCAAATTTAAAAAGAACCTCTGGTACTGCGGTCCGACGCACACTGTCAGGATTAAATATATTGGTGAAAAAGAAATTGTCTTCAACTATCTATATGTAAACCCCGACAACATAAAGTTCAAAGTGTTTAAATCCTTATTCCAAGAACTGGAAAAAGATTCCTTAAATGGTAAAATTGTAAGTAAAACTCAAGAAGAAGCAATTTCCAATAGTAGATTAGTTTTTGAAAAAAAATAAGTCGTAAAGCCGATTCTCTGTTATTTATTTCGTTCAATAAACAAAAGACCTCTAAAAGATAGCTAAAATCACTTCTGCCATTAGTGAGTTTAAAACTTAATCGAATGCCGTATATTTGACTGTGCTACAAGAAACGAAGTTGCAAAATCAAAAACATGATTAACAAAATACTATCATTTTTCAAGAATTTATTTCAAAGCAATGAAACATATTTTCACGAAGATTTTTTTAGACAAGTTGAGTTTTGTCCAAGAGAAAATTTTGAATATCTGAAAAATGAAAATAAAGAAATCCACAAATTTGCAGAAGAGCATTCTGATGGAAATGGTTTGTTTACTGATATTTATATTAGAGAAGAAACTAATCAAAAAAACGTACTAGAAAAACAAATAGTAATAACTGAGCTAGATTTTATCCTATTAAATTTAGGGCTAGAAAAAATTGAAAATGTATATTCCGGTTACAGTTCGTTTAAAGAAAAATGTTTAAATACCGTCGCATATAATTTTGATAGGGCACAAATATTTGTGACTTCAGAAAATAACTTTGTAAAAGATTTATTTATTACCGGGTTCAGATTTCATGAAATTGAAGAAATAAAAAACAAACTGGAGGAAATATTATATACAGTTGGAACAGAATATAATTTAATTTTAAACGATTGGGATTTAACCCAAATAATAGATCTTAACAACCGAAACGAAATAAAAAAGTACTTAAATGAAGAACTCTAAAAAAGTGAATGGTTAATTTAAAAAAAACAAAATGGATATCATAAATACAATTCTACTCCTCTTAGCAGCGATTGTCGCATTACTATTAATCATAGCACTTTTCATGAGGAAAGAACATTATGTCAAGCGTGAAATTATCATCGATGCCCCTCGTCAAAAAGTATTTGACTATGTAAAACTGCTCAAAAACCAAGAGGAATTCAACAAATATGCAGCGGTTGACGCAGACAGGAGAAAAGAATTTATAGGAATAGATGGGACAGTTGGCTTTATTTATGCCTGGAGCGGCAATAAAAATGCCGGTCAGGGAGAAAAGGAAATTAAGAACATCATCGAAGGGAAAAGAATTGAAACAGAAATGCGTTTTGTAAAACCAATGACAGCCATTGCCCATGTAATCATGGAGACCGAATCTTTATCCGATAATCAGACAAAAGTTACCTGGAGTAATGCCAGTACATTGAAATATCCTTTAAATATAATGGTTCCAATGGTAGAAAAAATGATTGCGAAAGATATGGATAGCAGTTTGTTGACGTTAAAAAATATTCTCGAAAATTAATTTGAATTTAATTCCCCATACCAATTCCGGACACAACCACATGAAACTAAACCTGTTAAAATATTTCAATCAGGATAAATCTTTAAAATGACAGACCGGGAATACTTAATAGAGCGAAATGCAGGATGGGGAAATTTAACCAGCCTAAAAGCATTATTTGATTCTGGCTATACTCAAACTGAAATTGATGCAGCGCTTGGCAATGCAATAGCATATTCCAGAATTGAAACCGCTAAATATTTGATATCATTGGGCGCTGATATCTCATATCAGGATTACGATGGCATCTATTATTCAGTACATAATAATGAAATTGAAGGATTTACATTCGCCCTGTCTTTGGGAATTGATGTGAACCAAAGAAATGGTATTCTCTTAAACACAGGCGTATTAACAGCATATAATACAAAAGATGTCGCGATAGTAAAAATACTGCTTGAAAATGGTGCGGATAAAAATCTAATTACAGAAAGTACACGCCAAGTTGTTGAAAGATTCGGATCATCCGAATTAAAAGAGATTTTAAAATAAACCACTTAAAACGTTTGCATGGACATTTCTGAATTCATTTTTAAAGGTCAAATTAAAGGTATAAAAATTGGTGATTCCATTTCCAATTCTAAAATGAATTTGGAAGAATTGACTAGTGAAGAAGACGATATTCCAAGTCTTCATACCTTAGAAGTAAATAGCGATAGTTTCCAAATAACCTGCCTCAAAAATACTGTTATCGGGCTATCATTTGATTTTGAATACGAAACTGAAAAGATGTATAACTTAAACATAAAATCTAAAAACTTTCAAATCGGATTTAAGACTAAGCTTGCTGATTTTGAGAATTTTTTAAAAGATACGAATACAAAATACTTATTGGCAGATTCTCAAAATGAGGATTCTAAAGAAATTTATTTAACAGAAAGTAAAGTCTCGCTTAGATTCGTTAACTCCGATTTTATAAATTTATGTAAAGCACATGTTTTTGATTTAGCATTATATCAAAAATTACGAACTATTTAATAAAAAGGAAAACTAAGTGAAAATCATAAATTGGCTAAAAAAGAAAGAAATCAAAAATAATATTTGATTGCTTGCGGGATAAACCAGGTTTTAAAAAAAAAGATTCTTACACCTTTTTAAATTACATATAAAATACATTCCATTTGTGTCCGTCCGGGTCTGCAAAATCAAATCCATAATAACCTTTGCCAAATTCAGCCGGTTCACTGACCAGCTTTCCGCCTGCGTTTCTGACTTCCTCTGCCCATGCATCTACTTCGTCTTTGTTTTCAGCAGAAAGGGTGAAGATAATCTCATTTCCCTGTTTCAAATCGGAAAGCGCTCCTTTTATTGCCTTTTGTAAAACATCATTCGCAAAGAAGTGCACTATAAAATCATCATCCCCAATAAAGAAACTGACAAGTTCCTCACTGTTACATTCTCCATTTCGGGTAAAACCCAAAGCAGTATAAAACTTTCTGGTTTGCTCAACATCTTTAACGCCAAGATTTGCCCATATTTTTTTTGGTTTCATAACAGTACCGTTTTAAAAATGATCTTAAATTTAAAATTTATAAAACTAATTCCAGTTAAATAAAAGTTATATTACGGTATATTTGACTTCGGTTTTGCAGCCTGTTTATAGAGACATGACCGAAAATTTGAGAGTATGGTAAAAACATCGCAGGCCGGCAAACCCTCCTAAGACACAATTAAAATATGCCAAAAGCAAAAATTCATAAAATAATAACCTGCTGCATTGCAACAGTTTGGATCGCAAACGGACTTTTATGTAAAGTACTAAACCTTGTGCCCCGCCACGAGCAAATTGTTGCCAGAATTATAGGAATCGACTATGCAAGGCCTTTGACTTTATTGATAGGGTTTTCAGAAGTCGGAATGGCGGTTTGGATTTTAAGCGGTATTAAAAAACGTTTGAATGCCTTATCACAGATCATCATCGTTGCAACTATGAACATTTTAGAATTCATCCTCGTGCCCGACTTATTGCTTTGGGGAAAGATGAACTCCATTTTTGCTTTCCTGTTTATACTTGTGGTATATGGCAATGAATTTTATGGAAAAACTAAAGTCGCATTCCAGAAGTAATATGTTGTCATTCCTAAAAAACCATCCTTTTCCCGTCGAAGCCTTTTTCGAAAGTTCGCTTGTGCTGACATTTGCAATCCCCAAAGAACAGTTGCAGAAAATGATACCGGAATGTTTGGAATTGGATACTTTTAATGACAAATGGGCGTTCGTCGCTGTCGCAATGGTGCAAACCAAAGGTTTAAGACCTAAAGGATTTCCAAAAGTACTCGGAAACGATTTCTTTTTAATAGGCTATCGCATTTTTGTGAAATATACCAATACTAAAGGCAAAAGACTAAGAGGACTGTACATTCTTAAATCTGAAACAGATAAAAAGAAAATGGAACTTCTGGGCAATATTTTTACACATTACAACTATAAAACCACAGATATTACGCAGCGGAAACAAAATAATAAATTGGAAATCAGCTCGACCCAATCAAATTTCAACATCACAGTCGCTACCGCAGAAGAGGAGGTTTCTTTACCCGAAAATTCGTCTTTCACAGATTGGAAGGAAGCAAGAAGATTTGCCGGTCCCTTGCCTTTCACTTTTACCTACAACTCCAACACTAAAGAAGTTTTGATCATTGAAGGCGTAAGACAAAATTGGACACCAAAACCTGTAAAAGTTATTGAATACCGTATTCCGTTTCTAAATTCGATACTTCCCTCTACCCCTGTTTTGGCAAATGCTTTCATAATAAACGAAATTCCATACCATTGGAAAAAAGGAAAAATGGAACAATGGAAAAGATAAGAAAACCATTTCAGGGAGTGTGGAATATCATCCGCTTTAATTGGCATTTTTATATTTTGTCGTTCTCCTTTCTACTATGCATAATGCTGCTAACCAATCACGTAGATAAATCAGTTGCATTTTATTTGCACCTATTATGCCTGCTTATAGTTTTGCCTATTTTTATTTCCTTATTGGTTTCTTATTGTATTTATGATTTGTCAGGACTTTATGAACTCCATTGGATACAAAAAAGCGACGAAGCCGGTAAAATTGTAAACATCAATGCAGGTTTTGACGAAACAAGTTCTTTACTAAAACATAAATTTAAACAGGCCGAGCTTATTGTCCTTGATTTTTACGACCCTTTAAAACACACCGAAGTTTCTATAAAAAGAGCAAGAAAAGCGTATCCCCCCTATCCCCAAACCCAGCAGACAGCAACAATTAAATTGCCCTTAGAAGATAGTTCGGCAGATAAAATAGTTGTAATTTTTGCGGCACACGAAATAAGAAATAAAACGGAAAGAATTGCCTTTTTCGCTGAACTGAAAAGAATTTTAAAACCAAATGGGGAAATTATAATTACGGAACATTTGAGAGATACTTTCAATTTTTTAGCTTACAATATTGGGTTCTTTCATTTTTATTCAAAATCTTCGTGGATTGAAATCTTTAAATTAGCCGGACTTAACATACAAAAAGAAGAAAAACTTACCGGATTGATATCGACTTTTACACTTACAAAAAATGGAACTACATCTTAAAATTATTGGTTTGATATTAATACTCCTGGCAAGTATTCACGTTATTTTTCCAAAACGTTTCAACTGGACGGAAGAGTTAAGTTCGTTGAGTTTAATAAACCGGCAGGTGATGTATGTACACACCTTTTTTATCGCCCTGGTGGTTTTACTTATGGGTATTTTATGTCTGACCTCGGCAAAAGAACTTATCGAAACGGATTTAGGCAAAAAAATAGTTTTAGGATTTGGGATATTTTGGATGATCCGACTGTTTATTCAGTTTTTTGGATATTCCTCAACGCTTTGGAAAAACAAGAAATTTGAAACAGCGATACATATTGTATTTTCATTCCTCTGGACCTATTTCAGTACCATTTTTTTAATGATTTATTGGAAATAAACCTCACATCAAACTATAACAACTGAAAAAACAACAGAAAATTTCATGAAACTTATTGTATTGATTATCAAAATAAACTAAAGTGAGAACAGTTAAAATCAATATGAGAGCAGTTAAAATCAATCTTATTTCAAATGTACATTGAACAAATAAAAGAAAAAATAAAATTCATTAAAGCTGAATATAATTTTAATTGCCATTTTAACCTTACTCTTAAAGAAAATAACACCTAAAATGAAATTTCAATCCATACTCCACATAACAATTTTCCTTTTAACCTTTTCTGCTTTTTCCCAAAGTACTGAAATAGGCTGCGAACCAGAAAAATTCCTAAAAGATCCAAATGTCCCACTACTCGCCAAAGAATTATTCGAAAATAAAGCTATAAATGACGACAGAGCACTTGATTACTTCGAAAAACTAAAGAGCTCCGAAAAACAGGAACGAAGTTTCTATTTCAAGGTAATTACTAATTCTTATAAAAATGCCGACGGTGCTTATGCAGAAGGTTTAGGACACTCAGGACTTCAATACATTGAAAAAAACACCGCCGACTTCCTAAATTATTTTGAGAACAAAAAGTGTTTCTCCGACACCGACTTAAAAACGTGGGTTGACATCGTAATATTAGAATTTTTGCTGGAATATGAGAATGAAAACGATAAGAATATAGTAACCGGTTTTATTTCAAAAACAAATGTGAATTGTAAAAATTGTAGTCCTTCGCAAAAAGCAACATTAAAAAAATTCAGCAGTTACCTCACAAAAGAATGGGACACTTATTTGTCTAAACAATAAAACTGCAACTTTTCGGTATATTTGTAGGCATTCAGAATTAAATCCGCGTTACTGCTTAAAGTAGCAGGACGTTACAGGCCATTCTAAAAAAAGGAAAATGAAGAAACATTTATTTTTATTGATCGCCACAGCGATCCTGTTTTCATGCAAAAATGAAAAATCAGCAGCAACTGCGGAAGCTCAAATCGAAACTGAAAAAAATCCGGTTAGTGAATTCGAAAAGTTAAATGCCGAACTCAAAAAATACGAAGTCCCATCTCAATTTTTCAAAGTTTCTTCAAAAAAACAAAACAAGGTAAAAAGCAAATTAGGGACAACAATCCATGTAAATCCTGAAAATCTTGAGAGTGTAGATGGAACAAAAATCGGCGAAACAATTGAAGTGGAATTAAAGGAAATTACCAATCAGAAAGCACTTTTAAAATCCAATGCGCAAACCATTTCGAACGGGAAGCTTTTAGTTTCCGGCGGAGCCTATTACATCAATATGACTTCAGAAGGCAGGCAACTTAAATTAAAAGACAAAAAAGATTTAATCGTAGACTTTCCAAAGCTATCCGATAAGGAAATGTCACTTTTTTATGGTCAGAAAGACAGCTTGGGCAGTATGAACTGGCAACCAGCCAATGCCAAATTTACAAGTCCGAAAAAACCAGCAAACACTAACCGTGAACTTGACTCTTTAACTCAACCGACAAGTGACGCCAGCGGAAATGATATGGAAGATCTGTTCGCATACATGGAAAAAGCTCCACAAACCAAAGAAGGTAAAGCCATACAAAGAGAAAACAGTAATTATGAAAGGATGGAAAATAAAGTTTACAACGCTATCCGTATTAATAAATTAGGCTGGATTAATATCGACAGATTTTCAGAAGTTAAAGATAAAACCAAGCTTGAGTACCAGTTTAGTGAAACCAACAAGATGCTTTACTCAAATATTTACCTGATTTTCAAAGACATGAACAGCTTTATCCAAGACCAATATTATTTTGAAGGCGAAAATTATGAGCAGGTATTCAACGAAATTCCTCTTGGAGCGAATGTGGAAGTAATTGCTATTGCTGTTAAAGGCAATAAAAAATATTCATTTAAAACGGCTTTAAAAATGGTGAAAAATGAAAAAATAAACATAACGCTCAAAGAAACCAGCGACAAGGAATTTGACAAGTTGTTTCAATAATTCTGCTTACGAAAAAGAAACAAAATCACATATTAAAAATGGACATAGATGACGGCACTTTAAACGTAACAGACAAAACCTCTTTTTCAGAATTTGTTCGGGAATTATTGACCGACCTGAAAAAAGAGGATCAAAATTGGGAAAATAAAAAAATTGAGGATTTTATCGAAGGAATAGCATCTTATTCAGAAGACATCAATGGCTATTACCAAAATATGGGATCTACAACCTCAGCCGAAACACCTACCTGGAGAATTTTTGCTCAAATTCTGAAAGGCGCAACTATGTATGAATAATATAGATTAAAGACACAAATACAAATGATTGATAATAACCTGGATTACAAATGGTTGAAAGTAAAAAACGGAAAGCCTTTTTTTGCTGTAATTAATTTGGAGATAGTACAAACTGATTCTGAAAACGAAATCATTGAAGCATATTGTGGCAAAGGTTTCACAAGCCAGGGTGTATTGGAAAGTGTTCCGGAAAAAGGCTATGATCATTGGAAAATTGCGGTAAAAACAGGCTTAGAATTCGCTTTTTCATTAACTGATAGCTTTTGGAAAGTCAGAATAAATAGTCTGGAGGGAAGAATTTTCATGGACACGAATCCAACCATCGTTGCTTATACAGCCATTTTAGCTTTTTGTGAGCAAACACAAACAAATCTCGACAGTGAATTAAAAGAACGCCTTGAAAACTTTGTCTTCAGTAGTTGGGATAAGGGGAATGAAAACCTTCAGCCTAATTTCAAAAACTTGGAATTTGAAAAAGACGATGCTGCTGTTTCTAATGGCAATAAAACTAGCATTTAAGAACCATGAGAATTCTTAAAGAAAGCATCGGATCAATTTTTATAATTTCAATTGGAGTACTACTCACGATTGTTACTTTACCGTTGATAATTTTAATTTCTCCGTTTTATTATTTCCGTCGAAGAAAATTTGAAAAAGAATATTCCGATTTCTTAAATGAACTAAACGGTAAAAATTTCTTTTGCTATAATAATCGGAAAAATTCAAAACAATTTATAGAAGAAGCTATTATTCCTGATCTCTCTAAAGATATTGACATCATCTATCTCAACGGAAGAAAAATTGAATCAAAATATCCAAAAGAGTTTATTTCTGCTATTTTAAATAATCTTAAGGCATACCGCAAATTTCCCCATTTAGCCAAAGTGAGAGATGGTAAATTACATGACAAATCCATAAATAATATTTTTTATTCCGTGCTAAAACAACATACGCCAAAGTCTAAATTGCTGAGGGAAATAAATCATTTTTTTGATTTAGCTGAAGATAAAAAAAATAATGCCTGACAATAGCTCAACTTTCCATTTCATGAAAAACAAACTCTTCATATTCCTGATAATTGCCAGTTTGCTATTTATTTCCTGCAATAAGAAAAATGCTGTCCATCCCAACGAAACAATAAAAACAGATACGGTTGAAACAGTAACCAGTACTATAATCATTGCTGAAAATCCTGATTTTTCAGAAAACCTCAATTGGCAGGAAGGATTTGGCCTAACCCATAATATCGACAAAGATTCTATCTGGAAAAAACCGGTCCGCTTTTATATTGAAAACAAAGACTGTTCGCAAACCGCAATCGATTTCTACTTTGGAAAATATAGCCCAACCGATGAGCCAAAAACAGCAGCGCTACTAAATTTAGTACTAACGGAAAATTCAGAACTAAGACCATTTTACAGATGGATACTTAACAAAACCATACAAATTCAAGATGGTGCTTTAGCGGAATATACTGGAAAACCTGCCAGAAAATATGCTGAAAAATTCCCGGAAGAGTTTTTTGACTATATGGATTTTGATCCATCCGGCGAAAAATATAAAGATTGGTACAATTCAATTTTATACAGTGGTTATTATGATCATGACGATTATGGAAAACCGCATTTGATTAGGGCAGAGATGGTAAAAAGAATGTCGGAAAATTGCAGCGATTGTAATACATTGACATTGAAAAGAATCAATAAATTTGCGAACGACTGCTTTCCTGATCTAAAAAATGAAAAACAATAATTGAAATCCAGATTATGAGTATTGATAATCTAATCGCAGAATTTGACCGGAATAAATCGTTCACTACAGAAAGTATTGAATTGATACAAACCAATAATCAGATTGGAAAACGCTTAGTACAGCATTTCAGAAAAAATAAACACAGGGATTTTGCAGTACATCTTTTGGAGCAACTTACTGAAATCAGAAAGCAACCCTACCCGGCCGGAAATGAGATGGATGCAGCAACTTTAATGCTATCCGGTTATATTTTAGGACTGCATCAGAATGTTGAGGATAGCCTGAAAATCTGGAACACTAAAATGACTGATTTCGATACCCTATGTGGCTTTGACATTCAATTGGTTGTGTTTGCCGGAGTAGAAAATACAGTAGCATATCTGAAAACACAAAAAAGCAAAGAAGCCGAAGAGGCTTTAAGCTATATTGACAGATGCGAAAAAAGCGGTGATTTTGATGACTTAGAAGACTATTTTTCCGAAAATGAATTACCTTGGTTTATATAGAATCCATAACTAAAAAACAAAATTAAAATGAACCAAGAAACGCGCAACGGCCTGTTATCATTAATTTTCTATGTTGTCGCTGCAATAACAATTTTACTAATAAACATATCCGGCGAATTCAAATCCGGTCCTTGTACCCCGAATTTGGACTTTTTATCTGTGTTCTTACTCGGACCTTTGAGCTTACTGTTATTTATTGTTAACGGAATACTGAGAGTTGTACTGAAAAAACCGACCAAATATTCCATCATTATACATTTGCTGGCGTTCATCATTTGGGTAGTAGTAGTATTTGTAAATTAAAAATCTTCGACCTTATCAACAATTACATGAAAAAAATAATCTTAGCATTTGCAATTACGGGACTACTTTTGATTGGCGGTTTATATGCTAAACAAAAGTTTTATGGCGTTAACGGACTTGATAAAGCTAAAACAGAAGTTGAAAACCTGAGCGCCGGCAACAAAATAAAAAGCGGTGATTTAATTTTTCAAACGTCTCTTTCCGGACAAAGCAAAGCGATCCAGCTCGCTACAAAATCAAAATATTCTCATTGCGGAATCATTTATGAAGAAGATGGAAAATTCTATGTTTTCGAAGCCATTCAACCTGTAAAAACTACACCGTTGAATAAATGGATTTCGCGAGGAAAAGATGGACATTATGTTATAAAAAGATTAAAAGATGCAGATAAAATCCTGACCAAAGAAACACTCCGTAAAATGAAAATCGAAGGCGAAAAGCTGAAAGGTAAAAATTACGACTTAACGTTTGAATGGAGTGATGATAAAATGTATTGTTCTGAATTAATCTGGAAAATCTATAAACGCGCAACCGGTATTGAAATAGGAAAACTTCAAAAGTTGAAAGATTTTGACCTGACAAATGAAGCGGTAAAGAAAAAAATGAAGGAACGTTATGGTAAAAAAATCCCGATGGACGAAGTGGTCATTTCACCAAAAGCGATTTTTGAAAGCAACCTTCTGATTACGATAAAATAATAAGAAAAACGAATGGAAATACATAACCTGAACTTAGATTACTATTCCGATTTCATTGGTGAGGACGAAATCCGGTTTTATGCTAATTCAAAAGATATTGTTTTCAAAAAAAATAGTTTACCCAATCCAAATGGCGGCTTTACCGAATTTCAAATACGTCAGGGAGAAAACGGAATCTGCTTTTTCAGCTTATGGGCCGGCTATTTTTCTCCATTACTGTACAAATTGCTGCAATGTTCTGATTATGATAACTTACCCCTATTCATCAAAAACTGGAATGAAGGTTTAGGTTGGAGCGGGAATGAAAATTTCGAAAAAATAGCAGATGATGAACTAGATTGGTTACTTTTAAAATTACCGGAAATTACTTCAGGAATAGAACAAAACATTGAAAATTCAGATTGGAATCTTAATTGTATGAATGACCTGCTATTATTTTTAGCATTCATTAAAGAAAATAATCTGGAATTACGAATAGCATCTGAGTGAATTACCTGTAAAAAAATTTACCAGTTGTAGTGATTAATAAAAAATCAACAAAATACATATACTTAAAACATGAAAAACCAAATTTCTTCTTTTACTGTTTATTACTCTCAACTTATATAGTTTTAACAATCCAACTGATACTAAATACATCACTATAAGAGGAACAAGACTTTCCATAATTCCTCCAAAAGGGTTTAAGGAATCTCAAAGTATTATTGGCTTGGAGAATGGCGATAAAGCTGCAATTCAGGTGATGGATTTAGTGGGCGGTAATTTTGAGTCAAATACACTCACCTTCACAAGGGAAACATATGAGAAAAAAGGAATAACCGTTTTGGATTTTCAGGAAGTAACGATAGCCGGTTTCAAAGCGAAATTTTCACACATAAAAGGCGCAGATGGAACTGAAAGCATTCAGCTTGTATTTGGCGATGAGACATTTTCAGCAGCGGTATTTGCGATTTACCACTACAGTTTACACAATGAGCTGTTTTCCGAAATTAAAAAATCATTTTTAAGCATTAAATATGACAAATCGCTGATAGTTGATCCTTTTGCGGCAGGTGATTTTATTGTAGAAAAAAATAACTCAAAATTTAAATTTGCAAAAGCATCCGCAAACATGTTTATTTTTTCTGAAAACGGCAATGTAAAAGATGCCTACGAAAATGAACCTATGGTAATGATTACATCAATGCCGTTTGACAAGACCATGACAAAGGAAGAAGCATTGGATACACTACTGAAGGGTCTACTTAACCAAGGATTTATCAAAAAGGAAACTAAGAACCTATCTAAAAAAAGCATTAATGGGTATGATGCGATAGAAGTTGAGTTCTATTTTGAACATAAATCCGAAAATAAACTAGTCTTAATGACGGTTTTGATAGGGAAAAATAAGTCTATTGTTTTTTACGGGATGACAGATTCAAACTTTGAAGAAAATATTCCCGAATTCAAAAAATTATCACATGCTATCAAAATAAAATAAAAACATCGGAAGCCAAAAAATGAAACAAACCCTACTTTCCGCAATACTAGTGTTTTCAATGGCAGCATGTAACAAAACTGAAAAAGAGCATGCTGGCAGTACAGCCAACCTTGAAGTAAACAAAACAGCTTCCTCAATAGTAAATTTACATCAGAACAAACCGGAAAATGACGAAGCTTCATCTGTCCATTGGAGTGCTGAACTCCTTGCGTACTACATCAAAAATTCAGATAATGAACTAATTAACCAAGCACTAAAAAACAACCGTAAAATAGAATGGCTTTTTGATAGAACCGAAAGTATTGATTCGACAAAATACTTAATTTTCAATATTGGCCTTGATGTTTATGATGAAGGAGAAACCAACAAACGATTTTCATCGTGCGGCTGGATTTATATCGACAGCTTAGAAAGAAAAATTTACGAATACGATTTGCCCAACGATACTTTAATTGAATGGAAAAAACAGTACTCCCGAAAAAAATGATCTTACTAAGGGTTTTTATGATCCTGGCAATTTCAGTTATTAATTTTCTGGTATGGGATATTAATAATCAGACAAAAAACACTTCGGGTGCGCTTGGCGGTGGCTTTTATATCTTGGGTTATTTCGCTTTATCAATACTCATTTCCGTTATTATTGCATATGTAACTAAATTTAAGAATTTCAGAAAAGCGGATTATTTTTTATTCATTTTATGCACGCCATTAAGTTCAATAATTACAATTTTACTGTCTAAGTAACGTTATCCCTTAAATTAATCCCTCATGTACTTAATTATCTTATTAATTCCCACTTTGTTCCAAATTATCATGGGGAATAAATCGAAAAGCAAATCGATTGAATTTCCTTTTGTAAATGTATGCATCATTAGTTATATTTTACAAGTTACATCCTTTTTTAGCTCTTTTTATTTGCTGTCACATGATGATGGTATCCGCACCTGCGGAGCAGTTTATGCAGGCTTATTCGGAATCAATATTTTATTTCTGATAATCATTACCGGTGTAATCATAGCACAACATTTCCGATATAAATATTAAACAAATAACGGCTTCAACTAAGAAAAAAATGAGAGAAGGAAAAATAGCTTTTATCGGTCTGATGTTTACCATCGCTGTAGCAGGCCTGATACATTAAGGACAAATATCCTGGATTTAAAGAAAGGCAAAAATTTCTTGATTTAATGGATACGTTTAAGATGCTATATGATAAGTATTAAAACCAGGACTGCTGTTCTTTTTGTATTTTTGGTTTCAGCAAAAGGCCACCACTAAACTAACCCGGAAATGACTACACGCGAAGCTCTAATAGAATTTTACAAGTATAACCAATTAAATCTTACTGCCGATTTTGAGTCACATTGTGTCAGAGTTTATATCGGCTGTATTCTGGCGCCTGTTCCGAATATTCAAGCTCGAAAAAAATACATAAAATTTCATGATTTACACCATATCATGACGGGCTATGGCATTGATCGGGTTGGCGAAAGCGAAATCAGCGCGTGGGAACTCGGATCTCGAAGCTGCAGGAAACCTTTAATTTCAGTAATGAACCTTTTTGCATTATCCACCGGCTTTGTACTGAAACCCAAAAGAGTAATCCAGGCTTTTTACCGCGGCTGCAGAAGTAAAAATCTATATTATATGTCGGATGAACTGTCGGAGTCAGATTTAGAAGCATTAAATGTTGAGAACATAAAAAAAGAGCATTTAGATATCCGACAAAAGATCAAAAACAAATGGATCAGACAGGTTGAATTAATCGGCTATTTGTTTTTTTCGATGATTATCCACGTTTCCATGTTAATCATTGGAAAGTTACTCTTAACGGCAGAAAATTTAAAAAACAAATTGATGCCAACCCCAACTGCCTAAAGCTGCAGGACGTTATACAAATTTAAAAACATGATTTTCAGAACAACATTTTCAGCATTTTTATTTTCTCCTGTGGTGGTAAATCGCACGAGGAAAACACTGCTGTAGCCGAAGATCTCATCTCATGACCATTACTTTTATGAAAAACATTATCCCAATAATCGTGACGGCATTTCTTCTGCTGAGCTGCACCAACCGAAAAGCTGAAAATACTTTTATTTCTGCTGGTACCGACAGTATACAAAAAGACACTTCGCTGGAAGAGGTCAATAGAATATTTGACAATCCGTTCCGCGATATCAACAACTTTGACATGAAAGTCGGCGATGAATTTATTGACGATTTACATAACAGGTATTCAAAAACTGCAGAGTTAACAATCACGAAAAACATTTGTGTGGGAGATAATTGTCAATCCTATCAAATATTTAATAACAAAGATACGAATACATTGCTGTACTACTTTAAAGGTGATAGTTATGAATATGGTTTCTCAAATGACCAATACCTATTGGAGAATGACAGCTTAACATTCGTACGTAATTTCAATGTCACCATAGAAACATGGCCAACCGACAACACAGAAACAATTTGGCGTGTAGAAGAAACAATTTATAAATTCGAAGCAAAAGATCTTCGATGCACAAAAAAAACTGCTTTAACAAAAAACTTAGACAGATTTGATTTTACTTTAAAACAGGTAACCTCAAAAATAGTAAAGGTTGGTCATGATGAAAAATATCCGGAGAAGACAGAAGAACTGAAAGAACTATTAGCACTCAAAGAGAACGAAGACCTTAATTGATATCTATTTTAAGGTATTCCGGTGTAAGGTGTAATTTTAATCTTACATCTTAAGCACAAATAAAAACTGCCTATCCTAAAAATGAAGCAAAAAATAACAATCTTTTTTTTAATTATAAGCGCGTCAATTTCCGTTGGCTTTTTTGCTAAATCGGAAAAATCAAAAATTGAAGATGACCGTTTTATAAGCTATACAGTCGATCCAAAAAAACAAAACCTTGCATTTTACTGGAAAAATGAAAAAGGGGAAAACTTTCAAAATGCAGAAAACCTAAAGCTTTGGCTAAAAAAAAAAAAAACGGGAACTGGTATTTGCAACAAATGGTGGCATGTATAAAAAAGATCATTCTCCTCAGGGACTTTACATCGAAAATAAAAATCAAAAAAATAAAATTGATACTACAAATGGCAACGGCAATTTCTATCTTAAACCAAACGGTATTTTCTACACTACAACCGACAAAACAGCGAAAATCTGTATCAGCAATGATTTTACAGATAACGGTAAAATAAAATATGCAACACAATCAGGGCCGATGTTGGTGATCAATGGAAAAATTCATTCCGCTTTTAAAGAAAATTCGACCAACGTAAATATTCGAAATGGTGTTGGCATTTTACCAAACAATAAAATACTGTTCGCAATGTCAAAAAAAGAAATAAATTTCTACCAGTTTGCCGAATATTTCAAAAGTATGGGTTGCAAAAACGCCTTATATCTGGATGGTTTTGTTTCACGAACGTACCTGCCTGAAAAAAAATGGGCACAAACTGACGGCGATTTCGGAGTAATAATCGCAGTACTGAAATAATACTAACTTTGAATTTGTAAGCTTTGTCTTAAATCGTTAGTTTTGAATAAACTAATCCTAACGCCTACGGAAACGAAAAATAAAATGAAAAAACGCATTGCAACTTTAATTATAATAGTACTCTTTTGCTTTCCAACATTTGCACAGGCATAAAACAGTAGTGCAACAACAAAACGAATTAATACTTACTTAACCGAACTTGAGAAAATTGGGTTTTCAGGATCGGTGCTTGTTGAAATAAACGGGAATAAAGTAATCTCAAAAGGTTATGGTTTCAGCGATAAGGCAAAGTCACTAAAAAATGATCCTGCTACCGTTTTTGATATTGGTTCTATTACAAAACAATTTACAGCGGCTGCCATCCTGAAATTAGAAATAGAAGGTAAACTGTCCACCGACGATAAGATTACTAAATATTTCGATAATGTCCCAATGGATAAAAGCAGCATTACCATTCATGATTTGCTACGCCATCAATCTGGTCTTCAAAGTGTTGTAGGCAAAGATTATGACAAAATAAGCCCGGTGGAATTCCTCGATAAGGTACTGAATTCTAAATTGCGCTTTGATGCAGGAACGAACTTCTCTTATTCAAATATTGGGTATAGTTTACTGGCAATGATAATTGAAAAAGTTTCCGGTACAACCTATGAAACTTATTTATACGAAAACCTTTGGAAACCGGCAGAAATGGAGATGACAGGCTATTCAAGACCGGCATTTGACAACAACAAAATAGCCATCGGATATTACAAAGACAATAAAGCCTGGGGGAAACCGACAGAAAAAGAGTGGGAAAACAAAGCCCCTTTTTGGCATCTGACTGGTAATGGCGGAGTTCTTTCAACAACGGAAGACATGTACAAATGGCATAAGGCATTGCTTGGAGAGAGAATTTTATCAAATGAAGCAAAAAGCAAATTATACCATCCAAAAATAAGACCGGAAGAAAATTATAGCTCAATATACGCTTACGGTTGGGACGTTGAACAAACAAACAGAAATACCAGAAGAGCCTGGCACAACGGATCAAACAACATTTTTTTTGCCGACTTCATGCGATATATTGATGAAGATGTTACTTTGATTATGTTATCCAACAAGTCACATCAAACCAACTTTGACCGATTAAATTTTGTGCTGTCCAAAATGATTTTTGATACTGATTATACGCCGATCATACCTATTGCCGATGATGAAACTAATCAGAAATACTCTCAACAAATTATTGAAGAAATTTTAAGTAAAGGGATTGAAGCTGCAAAAAACAGCTATAAAAAAAGAAAAACAAAAGTCAATATTCTGGAATACATAATCAATCAAAAAGGATATGACCTTTTATCTCAGAAAGAATACGACAAAGCTATAGACGTTTTTTCAATGAATACTTTTGCCTTTCCAAAATCAGCAAATGCTTTTGACAGTTTAGCCGAAGCCTATATGAACAAAGGCGATAAAATTCAGGCTATTAAAAACTATGAAAAAAGCCTAGCATTGGATCAAAACAACGGCAATGCAAAAGTTATGCTTGAGGAATTGAAAAAATAGTTTCCAATGGTTGAAACAAACTTCACCCCTTTCCCGATTTTGATAACGGATCGTTTGATTTTAAGACCCCTTGAAACCACTGACGATGTAGCTATTTTTGCTCATCGGTCTGATGCTGCCGTAAATACTTACCTCGATGATTTCCGGCATTCTTCCATTGAACAGACACAATCCTTTATTGACCGGGTGCAAAAAGAAATAGCGGAGGGTAAAACCATATTATGGGTAATCACTCAAAAAGGCAAAAACGAGTTTATTGGAAGCATTTGCCTCTGGAATATTTCAAAAGAAGAGTATAAAGCAGAAACAGGTTACACACTTGATCCGCAATTTCACAGGATGGGTTATATGAATGAAGCTTTAGCAAAAATCATTGACTTCGGCTTTAATACAATGAAACTGAGTACCATAACTGCTTATACGCATAAGGACAATGAAGGTTCAGTAAACCTCTTACTGAAAAACAAATTTAAACCAGGTAATACTCAGAAAGAAGTTGGAAGCAACAGAGTTTTTTTCTCTTTAACTAAATGAGATTGCTTCGCCTCGCCTTCTTGCAATAAGCTATCGGGCTGACGAAGCAGGAACAGAGTAAAAATTATTATTTCTTAATCAGTTTTTCAATTAAAACAGTATTGTCACTATTTTCAATTTCAACAAAATAAATACCGTTTGGCAAACCTGAAATATCCAGTAATTCCTTTCGGTTTTTAAAAACGATTAGTTGTTTTCCTGTAGTATCATAAATTCTAACCGATTGAATTTCGGCATCCGATTGAATAGAAAAAACAGAACTTGCCGGGTTAGGGTAAAAAGCTATTTTACTTTGCTCAAAAGCATCCACTCCTAAAACGGTAGTAAGCGGAACATCAATAGAATAGCCTCTATTGCCACCTCCGTGATAGGCCAACGAAAAAGTAGCTGAACTCATTTTTGCGCAGGCAAAATCTATCGAAGGATTGGCATATACGAAAGTGTAATCATTTGCATTTCCTGTATTAAAAGCTCTTGTCGCTATTATAGTCCTTGTCCCTGCGGCAACTGTGTTTGAGGTAACGGTCCAGTTATTTGTATCCGCTGAAGGGGCACTTCCCACACCATTATGTACGGCATCGATTAATGTTGTTCCGTTGTAATACACTACATCTTCCCCAGCCTGCATCCCATCTCCGGAGGCAAAAGAGCCAAACTGCAACGCAAACCATCTGTCGGATGGACCTGTAAGTGTTAATGTAGCTGTGGTCGTAGTATTGTTTAAATCTAATTTTGCTGTCATGCCCGAAACAGCCAACGCTACAACTCCTGTTGATTTTGTCTGCGCATGAGCGCTTAAGAAAGTGGTCATTACCAATACTAATAGTAGTGTTCTTTTCATGATGTTAGTTTTTAAATAAATTGATTATTTCCTGATCTTTTGTAAAAACAGCATATTCAAAAGGCATCTTACCCGATGCGTCTGCTATTGTTTTGCTTGCTTTGTATTCTAATAATAACGCGATCAGTTCCTTATTTTTAAATTGAATCGCATAAATTAAGGGGGTTACTCCGTTGGCATCTGCCAGGTCGGGATTCGCTTTATGCTGCAGTAACATCTTAGCTAAATTTATATTCCCTTTTACCACCGTTGCTGACAATGCCGTTCCGCTGGAGCTATTATAATTGACATCTTTCACTCTTTCAATTAAGTAAGCTGCCACCTCTGTATTTCCTTTATAACACGCCAAAATTAAAGGTGAGAATCCCATTGCATTTACTCCATTGATAGTATCGGCTTTTTTTGCAGTCAATATTTTCATCTCTTCCACCGAACCATATCTTGCCGTATCGAATATGTCTTTGTCGGTATTTTTGTTTGCTTGTCCATAAGAAACAATGGAGAATAAGAAAATAAGAAAAAGTAATTTTTTCATTGCCGTTATTTATTTTGAAGTGAGAAATTGAACAGTATCTTGATTTTATCGGCCACTTTTTTGCTTACCAGTTTTGGAATTTCAATAGCAAAATCTCCCGGTGTTACATCGAAATTTCCTGCCAGTATAATTTTATCCCCTGCTTTTGAAACTTTAGCAACAGTTGTTATTTTTTTTGATTTTCCGTGTAAGGTTAAATCTCCCGAGATCTTAACTGTTTTTGGCACCGTTGTAAGTTTTGACACATCGAAATCTTCAATTTTTCCTTTGAATGTAGTTTTGGGAAATTTATCGGATTCTACATAATTTTCATTAAAGTGTTCTTCCATTAAAGCCACTTTAAAATGAAATCCTTTCATAAGTCCCAATACAGCGATTTCTCCGGTTGAAGACTCTAAAACCGCAGAGGTATTTTTATTGTCAGCGGCCACTTCTTCGAAAGAATCAACAGAGGCTTCAAACTTTAAACTTCCGGTTTTGGTAATGAATTTTTGCGCTGAAACTTGTAATGTTCCAACAAACAAACATAGAAGAATAATGGTTTTTCTCATTTTTTGACAGTTTAATTTTCTAATAAGCCATCGGCTCTCCACTGAAGAATTACATTTATTTTTTCCTGTGGCATTCTACCTGTTCTTGGCATTTGCCCCGATTCTCCATTTTGTCGCTGAATCCGATCTAACAGATTTGTGTTCTGAACCGCTTCTTTAACCTGGGCATAAGTATTGAACGGCCTGAAAGAAGCCTGTCCTCCTTCTGAATGACAAACAACGCAGTTGGCCTCAACAATAGATTTTACATGGGTGGCATAGCTAACTTTACCAACAATAACCATCGGTTCTTCGATGCTTTCATAGGTATTGGAATCACAGCTGTAGAGCAACACGAGAAGACCGGATAAACAAAAATATTTTTTCATATTCTATGCTTTAAAAAACTCTATATAAATTAAACCCAAAGAAGAAATTACCTTTGCCCCAATCTCCTGAAGCGTTTGTCAGATATCCGCTTTCGGTCATGGATTGGGAATTTGTAAACAGTAACTGGAAAATATGACCGCCGGTTTCTACATCCAGACCTACAGACAAAGGGTTTTTATAGAAATCCGGTTTATTGAAATTGTGGCCGTATTCTAAATTAAGAGAAAGCCTTTTGCTTAATTTCATTCTTCCGCCGGCAGCCAACGTAAATTGGTCGTCGTTTTCGATAGCTGGATTGTAAAGATTTTTATGAAGGAAAGAAGGCACTACTTCCAACGATAATTTTTCCGAAAATTTTCTTGAAATCAGCAACTGGTGAACATAAGACAGTCGGTCCGAAAATTCAATTTTGGGATAGTCTTCTTCTTTTAATCCGCTATTAATGTCCAGTGTAGTGTAACCTACTATAGCAAACGGGAACTTATCATTTTGTTTAAGAACACTATATTTTGCCGAGGCTTCATAAATTTTCAATAGCGTATGACGTGATGCGCTTACAGAAAGCCAATCCGTTACGCCATAAATACCGCCAATTTTCGTAGTAGCATCATCAAAACCAAAAAACTCTGAAATACCACCTTTTACAGAGCCAAATCTATGGGATATAACCATGTAAAACTCTTTTGCGGCAGGCAGTTTTGTGGACTGTAAGGTTATAATCTGCAATCCTTTGAAGGTGGCCGTTACTGCTTTATTCGCTACTTGCGTCGAATCTAATTCGGAAAGCAGATCGTCTTGAGCATTACCATAGAAGGCACATAAAAAGCAGACGGTTAAAAAGAACTTTTTTTTCATATTCATTATTGCTGACTGCATTGATCAAATTTTACTACTTCAAACAAATCATCATAACCAATGCATCTTCCTTTTATAGTGAGTCGTTTGTTCAGGGAGTTCCGATTTACTTTTTCATCCATCTGGCAGAAAATCTTGCTATCCAGCACAAGTGTTGAATCAGAAACTTCAGTAACATTTCCTTCAATCGAGATTGTTTTATTCAGATATTTTGATTCTGCTTTTAGGACTTCGGCAAAATATTCCTCAATAAAATCTGAAGCAGAAACTGAATATGCTGGTTTTTCTTCGTGAATATTTCTTCCTTCCTTGTATAAAACATAGTTGTATAAATAGTAAGATCCAAAACTTATCACTAACAGGATTACGATGACTTTAATTGACGAAATTTTCATGTTTTGGTCTTAAAATTTTACGCTTTTAAAAAACAGAATAGTACCGCATTAGCAGATGTAATTCCGTTTCATTTAATTAAAATTTATTGACAAAAATGAATAGAAGTAAAAAGATAAAAATTGATCTAAATCAAGAAAAATATAAATAGTTTATTTCTGGACTATTTTTTTGCGGATGCGGCTCAAAAATTCCGGGCTGATATTTAAATAGGACGCGATTAATTTTACCGGAAGACGCTGAACAAGTGACGGATAAGTTTCGATAAAGGCGAGATAACGTTCTTCTGCTGTTGAGCTCAGCAATTGGATTAATCGTTTGTTGTTTGCGATGACATGGTTGTGCAGTCGTTTCATCTCTCTCAGTAAAGTTTCGTGTTTTATGGTTTCGAGATTGTGCATCAATTTTTTATCAAAGAAAATGACTTCGCTGTCTTCAATCGCATCAATGCTTATTGCTGATTCCACATCATTGAGAGAACTATTCATATCAGTGATAATCCAGTTTTCAGGAGCAAACTGCAGGATATGTTCTTTAGCTGCTTTATCCGTTACATAACCTTTTAAACAACCTTTTTTAACCTGATAAATATATTTGACTTTCTCACCCTGACGTAATAGAACGGTGCCTTTTTTTATTTTTTTACTTTCTAAACTCAAATGAAAATCATAAAATGCTGCTTCTGTTTTATTCATGTTCATAGCTACTTAAAAAAAACAAATCTTACCTGGGAGAAAATTATCTGGTACTTTCCTTTAAATGTCAAAACTATAGCAGATCATTGTCAAAACCCTAAAAATAAGGTAGACAAAAAGTAGACAAACAATAAATAACGATAGAAATCTAGTAAACAGTTACTATTTTAAATGGACAGAATGAAGTCGGTAAGGTTTTCATCGGCAGCCAACTGCAGTTTTTTTCGTAGGCGATAACGAGCCGTTTTTACGCTATCGGGAGAAATATTGAGAATCGAAGCCATCTCTTTTATTGACATATTTAATTTTATGAGCGCGCATATTTTTAAGTCGTTAGCGCTAATCTCCGGATGAGTCTGTTTCAAACGGGTATAGAAATTTTTATTGATGCTTTCAAAATAGAGGTCAAAATCACTCCATCTGTTGTTTTGTTCAAAATGCTGATTTACCATTTTGACCAGTTGCTGTTCAGACAGTGGTTGCTTATTGTCAATTGCGGTTTTAATTTCGTTAAGCAATTCGTTTTTTTGCAGCATTTGCAGTGTAATGCCACTCAGTTGATTTTCTTTGTGTTCAAGATCATTCCTAAATTGTATTTCTTCCAGTTCTCTCTGTTTATTGAGGGAATCCACAAGTGTTTCTTTTACTTTTAGCAGCTGTCTGTCCCGTTCTTTACTGTTTTTGAAGTAAAAATACCCCGCTACAGAAGCAATTAAAAGAATCAAAATACAAATGGCTAAAAGATAATTTGAGAGTTTAATCACCTCTTTTTCTTTTAAGATCAATGCCATTTTTTTGTCTTTTTCAGCTATTTCAAACTGTACTTCAAGGTTTTTTGCTATTTTTTCACGTTCCAATGAATAAAGCTGATCTTTAATAAAAAGCAACCGGTTTTGAAGTCCGGCAATTTCAGGATAATTTTTCCGGGTTTCATTTAAGCTTATAAGCGCCTGAAGTGTTTTTAATTCAAACGTCTTATCAGATAACGTAACAGCGATTTGATTTGCTTTTTGAAAATAGTCATGCGCTTTAATGCCGCTCCCATTCTTTAGATGCCATTTACCCAAAGTAATCAGACTTGCCACCTGTGCCTGTTTATTTTGAGTGACCTCAGCAATCGACAATCCTTTATTAAAATATTTTAGGCTAAGGTCTGCATGGTTATCTTCTAATTCCCGTTCGCCAATTTTAATATAAGCATTAGGTAAATAAGCTTTATTACCTGAGGTTTCAAAATCATTTAGAGCCAGTTTGAAATACCAAATCGCCGAGTCTTTTTGCTTTTGCATTTCATGCAGGCTTCCAACACTGGAATAAGCCAGTCCTAACGTACCACTTTTATCTGTCCTATCTTTAAAAATGGTTATCACTTCTCTGCTTATTGACATGGCTTCGGAATATTTTCCTTGGCGTGTATAAATAGTACTGATTAGCTGCAGGCATTTGCCCCTACCCATTTTAGCCTGATCCGGATTTCTTTTTTCCAGCTTAGTATAATTGTCCAATGATTGCATCGCATACTGAAGCCCATTTTCCAGACTTGAGCCATAAGAACAGATTCCCAAATAAAGTAATGCTTCTGCTTTGTCCGCGGTATTATTTTCCTTTTTGGCTTGTTCGTAAGCCTGATAAAAATAGCGGAATGCCTGATTATCTTTATCTTTTGTAAGTGCTGCCCATCCCTGCTGCATCAAGGGACTATCCGAAGATTGCGCTATCATATTCCATGAAAACGAAAGGAATAATAAAACCAGATACAGTGAGCGATGAGCCATGATTAATTGTTAGTGAAAACGGGCCGGTAAATATATAAATATTCTTCTAGTAAAATTATCCGGTTTTGGGAAGTATTTAGCAGTAAATCAGATTGCTATTGATTACAGTTCACATGAGATTTGTCAAATGTTAATTGCAGATACGAATTGCACGAAAATAAAAAAAACGGAAATAACTTAAAAGTATTTCCGTTTTTTCCTATCCTGAAATTATCAGATTAATGTCTGACATAGACTTCAACATTACCATCTGCATCTTTTAGCTTTAGTTCCGTAAACGTCAGATTCATAATATCCTGCACTGTAGTGACGCCGTCAACAACTCTTGTTAAGTCATTATGCGATCTGGAATAAATTCCCTCGTCTGTGGTAAGTGCACACTCGCTAATGGTTGAATCATAATCTCCCTCAATGACTGTATTGTCAAGCTTGAGGTCGATATAGTCTTTTTCACATCCGCTTTCATTTTGCGGCGCATCAATTAAGGTTTCTGTTCCCCCTACAATAGTCCCAACTTGAGCAATATCCCATTTACCTGCTAAAGGTGCCAGAGTTTCACCTTCATTGTCATCATTATTGCAGGAAGATGCAAGCAATCCAATACATAATCCAAATACCAGTAACAAATTTCGATTTTTCATAACCTATTTTTTTAAAAAGTGTTAGATGCTAAATTAGATGCAAACCTTCCTAGTTTCGTTACAGGATATTTGGTATTATTTGTATAATTATACTTTCTGGCAACTATTCTTCTTTATACGATCAAAATTCAAACTTTTGCCGCTTTTACAATAAAAAATTTAGTTTTTGTAGTATTTAAATGAATAAATGTGAAAAAATCACGTATTTCTACGTACTATTTTTGCAAATATCTCAACACATAATTGACGAATTTTTCTTACTTTTATAAAGGATATTGCCCTGCATCCTGCAGATTCGCGCATCCATTCGTGGGACCCGGTGATATCAGAATGGAGACCAACCAATTGGCCATTAAATTCCATTGTACCCATGAAAGAGAAAATAAAAGAGAAAACAAAGGAAAAAATAGCAGATTATAAATATGCGCTGGATGAGTCTGCTATTGTGGCAATTACCGACCAGAAAGGAATCATTATCCACGTAAATGAGAATTTCTGCAAAATTTCAAAATACAACGCTGAAGAACTCATAGGCCAGGACCATAGGATCATCAATTCGGGCTACCATCCAAAAGAATACATAAAAAACCTTTGGAGAACTATTGCAAACGGAAAAGTCTGGAAAGGCGAACTAAAGAACAGAGCCAAAGACGGAACAATATACTGGGTCGATACTACTATAGTCCCATTTTTAAACAGTTCGGGCAAACCTTACCAGTATGTTGCCATCCGATCTGATATTACAGAAAGAAAGAGGAATGAGGAAAAACTGCAAAAAACGCTAAAAGAGATTTCAGATTATAAGTATGCCCTTGACGAATCGGCCATTATCGCCATTACCGACCAAAAAGGCATAATCACCCATGTAAACGATAATTTCTGCAAAATATCAAAATATAATGTGGAAGAGTTAATTAACCAGGACCATCGTATTATAAATTCGGGATACCATCCGAAAGAATACATACAAAATCTTTGGAGAACGATTGCGCAAGGCAAAGTGTGGAAAGGTGAGCTGAAAAATAAAGCTAAAGACGGAACGATATATTGGGTTGATACCACTATAGTCCCTTTTTTAAATGGGTCTGGTAAACCTTATCAGTATGTTGCCATCCGTTCTGATATTACGGAAAGAAAAAGAAATGAAGAGGAGCTGCAAAAAACCCTTAAAGAAATCTCCGATTATAAGTATGCTCTCGATGAATCCGCCATTGTTGCCATTACCGACCAGAAGGGCATCATTACGCATGTGAACGATAACTTCTGTAAAATATCGAAATACAGCATGGAAGAATTAATCCATCAGGATCACCGTATCATAAATTCAGGATATCATTCAAAAGAATTCATAAAAACCCTTTGGAGAACCATTGCGCAAGGAAAAGTCTGGAAAGGTGAACTAAAGAATAAAGCCAAAGACGGTACTGTATACTGGGTGGATACCACTATTGTTCCCTTTTTAAATAATTCAGGTAAACCTTATCAGTATGTTGCTATCCGCTCTGATATTACAGAAAGAAAAAAAGCAGAGGAACAAATTAAAAAAAACAATAAAAAAGCTTTGGAGCATGCCAAATTACTGGAGTTACAAAATACACAGCTTGTTGATTTCTGTAATATTGTTTCTCATAATTTACGTGCCCCTTTATTAAACATTTCAATGCTGATTGATTACATCAACGAAAGCACGAACGAAGAAGATAGAAGCGATGGCCTTGTCAAAATAAAACCGGTGGTAGACCACCTGATGGAAGTATTTAACCAATTAGTGGAATCCATACAGATAAAACAGGACATTGGCGTAGCCTCTGACCCTATCAATCTAAAGGACTGTGTGGAAAAAATCCTGATCGGTTTCACAACACAAATACGGGAATACCATGCTAAAATCGAATTGGATTTCAATGAGGCGCCTAGTATTCAATTTCCTCAAAAATATATGGACAGTATTTTAACTAATCTTATCAGCAATGCTATCAAATACAGATCAGACGAGCGCAACCTTGTCCTTAAGATCAGTACAAAACGGCGTCCGGACCACAGCACATTATTAGTGGTCAAAGATAATGGGTTAGGCATTGATCTGGAGCTTCACAAAGACCAGGTTTTCAAAATACGTAAAGTATTTCACAAGCACGCTGATGCAAAAGGATTTGGTTTGTTTATGACTAAAACGCAGGTAGAGGCCATGGGCGGGAATATTTGGGTGACAAGCCAACCCAACGTTGGGTCAACTTTTTATATCGAATTTAAAAATCAAGGTTTATGAACAAAGTAAAAACGCTTACCCTCATTGACGATGACAACGTTTTCGTTTTCCTGACTACTAAAACAATTCAGCAAACCGAACTTGTGGACTTTATAACGGTTTATGGGAATGGACTGGATGCCATAAACTTTATTAAGGAAAATAAGAGCAAGGCCGACCAATTACCGGAAATCATATTGTTAGATTTGAGTATGCCGGTTATGAATGGTTGGCAATTCCTCGAAGAATTCAGCAAACTAAATGGAGATCTTGCCAAAAAAATTCCAATCTATATATGCTCCTCCTCCATTTCCCCGGCTGACATTGAACGAGCGGCGGCAATTAATGATGTGGCAGATTATATCGTCAAACCTATCACTAAAAATAAATTGATTGAAGTAATACACAGCCTTTAACTACTTATAAAATTCCTTTTGTCGTTTTATAATTTTTCGTAAATTTATATATTAAAAACTCATTTGAGAGTTTATTAAAGTTAGTTATTAGAAGGAGCATATGATTTTATTGTACGCTCCTTTTAGTTACGTTTCCATTTTGAATTCATTTCCTTGCTATCTAACCTAGTATAATTTAAAAGTAAGCTTAAAATTATGACTGTAGAAGAATTTGATAATAAGAAATTTGCCCCTTTAGATATAGTAAATGTAACAATGAAAGATGGTGAAGTCCGCAGGGAATTTCTACATCAGGGACAGGCACACAAGGGACACCCGGCAATAAGAACTTCCAAAAAGAAAATTATACCTTATCAAGCTGCAGAAATACTTGTATTGGGTGATTTTATACATGGCACCGGAGGAATAAAATTGGTAGATGTACGGGATGTTACCTTAGTAGCACGAATGTCTTAAAGTAAATGCAATCGGCAATCCCGAAAATAATTTCATCCTTTAAAAAGCAGTTTTTTCTTTCATATTTTTCGGTATATTTGTAGTTGTCGGCGACAAATTTCTTCCGACAGTATTTCAATCCAATCCTATCAAAATAAGCACGCTATGGGAAACAATAAAGAGTTGTCATCAGAACAACAATCTGCATTACTCAGCCTATTAAAAAGCCGTTTTGAAAAAAACATGAACCGACATAAAGGTATGGAATGGGCAAAAGTACAGGCTAAACTGGAAGCCGCTCCCCAAAAACTATGGTCGCTAAATGAAATGGAAACCACCGGCGGTGAACCGGATGTTGTAGGTCATGATAAAAAAACCGGCGAATATCTTTTTTATGATTGTTCCGCAGAAAGCCCGAAAGGCCGCAGAAGCGTTTGCTACGACCGCGAAGCACTGGAATCCAGAAAAGAACACAAACCGAAAAATAATGCTTTAGATATAGCAGCCGCAATGGGTGTTGAACTTTTAACGGAAGAACAATACCGTGAATTGCAGACACTTGGAAATTTCGATGCGAAAACGTCCAGTTGGATAAAAACCCCTTCAGCGATTAGAAAACATGGGGGTGCGCTATTTTGTGATTTCCGCTATGAACATGTATTCCTCTATCACAATGGTGCGGAATCGTATTATGCTGCAAGAGGTTTTCGGGGTTTGCTAAAAGTTTAATTCTGAAGAGTTATCAGAAAAAATTGAACAGGATGACATCAAAGAAAAGTACGTACCAGATTGCAAATCGGTTTAGAGAAATTATTCTGAACGGAACCTGGGTAGCTAATACAAATTACAAAGATCAATTAGCTACTTTACCATGGGAAACCGCCACAAATAAATTTAAATCTTTAAATACAATTGCCGTTTTAGCGCAACATATCCATTATTATATCAACGGGATTACTCAGGTTTTTAAAGGCGGTGCACTTGACATCAAAGATAAATACAGTTTTGATTTTCCGCCAATTACATCGCAAAACGACTGGGCAAGCTTTTTGTCAAAATTCTGGAAAGACGCTGAGGAATTTGCTTCCCTTATTGAACAAATGCCCGAAGAAAAATTACACGAGGTATTCGTTGATGAAAAATACGGTACCTACCAGCGAAACATCGACGCAATGATAGAACACGCTTACTATCATTTAGGACAAATCGTCTTGCTTAAAAAAATACTTTCGTAAAATAAAAAATGAATTGTGTCAATTACGTTTTTGTTAAATTGATGGCGGCATTTTTCCCTGATACACATCCAGCTCATTTATCTGATCTTTATAATCCGATGGAAGCAGAATGTTTTTTAAAAGCCAGTCCATCTTCATCAGACGACTTATTTTGTATATCGGCACTACAGGCGTTATCAAAGAAAAATCACTGAAGTGCAACAACTCCTTTACCCTATCGGGAACCACTAATTTCTGACCTTCAATCATTACCGTAAATCGCATTGCGCCGAGATGCTTTTTATATTGCTTAAAAAGATCAGCGGTGTAGTTACTTTTTTGCAGGTTTTCCATTAAATGAGCTTGTCTTACAGGCAACCATTCAATATAGGTTGGCGGTAATTCTTTGAGTCCCATCCTTACGCCTACGCGATAAAAAACATTGTGTACTTCTTCTTTTTCTTCTTCGCTTAACTTTCTCTCGAGCAGTTCATAAGCCGCTATGGAATAATGTATCAGCATAAAAAGGACATCACGATAAGCCCAATCCGGTATTGATGCGCCACGGTTTTGCTCCACAGCAGAATGTATCTGACGTATGGTGTCAATGGCCTTGTAGGCAGCCTCCGCCGGTGCAAAAACAATCATTCGTGCGTAGCGAACGGTAGAAAACAGCCGCCCTAAAGGATCGGATGGTAGCTTACCAGTAAAGTAAAGCCAATCTACGGCCTTATTCAAAGCGAATTCGGCAGCAGCTCCCGCAAAAATAAAAAGGATAGTATCGCTTTTGCCCCATATTTTCCTAACGATCGAGTTTTTTTCAACAAAGAATTCCATAACATCAAAAAATTTATTTCTGCTAAATTACAAATAATTTTCAATTAAAAAGTACTTTGTATTTCAAAGTTTATTACATTTGTAAAAAATAAGCATAACCAAATTTTGTAAAACGTAATATTCAGCACTATGAAAAACAAAAGACTAATCGGCATTTTTGCCGCGGTAACAATTCTATTACTCATCCCATTAATTGCGATGCAGTTCACTGATGAAGTGGTATGGAAACTTAACGATTTCGTTGTGGCCGGTGTACTATTGTACGGAACCGGTTTCATAATCGATCTTGTAATAAGAAAGATAAGAAGCAAAGAACACAGAATTGCGCTCTCCGCAGGTATACTTGTGGTGCTTGCTCTTATTTGGATTGAACTTGCAGTCGGCATCTTCGGTAGCCCATTTGCCGGATCGTAAACAGTAAAACCATGGAAGCAAAAATCACAGCATTCAATATAAGCGGTTGGCTATTTGGCCTGGTTCTTATAACTATAGGCATTGCAAATCTATTTTTAGTACACCCTGTTCCGGGAATTGTTTATCTCCTACTTTCTTTGATTTATTTTCCTCACATAAATGAACTTCTCAAGGAAAAATTTGGTTTTACGATTCCGCTGGCAGTAAAAATTATTCTGGGCATTATAATTATGTGGTTCACTTTAGGCATAAGCGATCTTGCGGAAATATGTGGCTTGTAAAAAGCAACGAATTTCTAAAATAAAAACGTATCTGGCACGATTAAAACCAACAAGGCTTTTAGAACTATCTGAAAGCCTTGTTTTGTAATTTAGGCCGACAGTAACACAATGATAGATAACATAATCATCTCCAAATAGAATTCATACGATTTTAAAAACATAAGTATTTTCTTTAAAAAATTACTTTTTTAGTATATTTGGCTGAAGAAAATCAAAATGCTATGACAACACAACGTTACTTATTTTTCCTTTTGGCCATGAGCGGACTTTTGCTATGCCTCTCTTCCTCTACCTTGGTGAACCCGAAAAATAAAGACTCGCTTGTTTACGGAATTGACATTTCCCATTACCAGAATGATGAAATCGATTACTTAAACAATAAAAGTGACCAGCTTACTTTTGTTATTTGCAAAGCTACTGAAGGCGTAACGCTTACCGATCCCGATTTCCAAAACAACTGGAAAATGATTGAAGAGAACGGATTCGTGCGTGGTGCCTACCATTTTTACCATTGTGCTGATGATCCAAAACAGCAGGCAGCTTATTTCCTGAAAACAGTCGGAAAACTTTCCAAAATTGATTTTCCGCTTATCGTCGATTTTGAAGAAAACAGTATTGATAAAAGCTGTAACAAAGCGGATATCCAGAAAAACCTGCTGCTCTTCTTAAACCTTCTGGAACAGCAAACCGGGAGAAAACCCATATTGTATACTGATACCAACACCGGCAACGCCCAAATAACCGATCCCGCATTTGCAGAATATTGTCTATGGATAGCTGATTACAACACTGGAACAACGCCAAAAATCCCAGCGGTATGGAAAGGTAAAGACTGGCTGATCTGGCAAAAAAATCCTAGCTATTCCCTGGATACATACAGCAATGATTACGACGTTTTTAATGGCTCAGAAACGGATTTCTTAAAATTTCTACAGGGAAACTAAACAACCCTAAACTATTCTATTATTCAACGCATAACTTCTTACAGCTCCGGTTTTGTGGGTATAGAAACTTCTTTTTGTATATTTGAATGAAGAGCAATAAACATGATTGAAGTTGTAAAAAATGATATTACAAAAATCGAAGTGGATGCAATAGTCAACGCCGCTAATTCATCACTCATGGGTGGTGGTGGCGTGGACGGAGCAATTCACAGAGCCGGTGGCAATGCGATATTGGAAGATTGCCGCAAAATTGTCGCAAAACAAGGAAGCTGTAAAACAGGACAGGCAGTAATTACGACCGCAGGAAACCTTCCCTCAACATACGTGATTCATACTGTCGGCCCGGTTTGGAATGGCGGAAATAAAAACGAAAGGGGAAAGCTTGCCGATTGTTATACTAACTCCCTAAAACTGGCAGTTGAGAATAACTGCAAATCCATTGCCTTTCCCAACATTAGTACAGGCATTTATGGATTCCCAAAAGAGGAAGCTGCTCAAATTGCCGTCAAGACTGTGTCCGAGTTCCTGCTAAAACACAATGAAATTGAAAAGGTAATCTTTGTTTGTTTCGATGATGAAAATGAGCGTTTAATCAGTAAAGAATTAAGCCTTTATAATCCTGAATGATACAAATCACACATTGCGACAAATTTGACGCTTAAAACCAACTGCAAAAAGGTAAACCGAAAGTTCTTTTGTATATTTGGGGTAAAGCTAAACATAAGCAATTATGGCAAAAAACAAAACAGCAGCAACTGATGCCAACGTTGAAGAATTCGTCAACAAAGTTGAAAACCAGGTGAAGCGAAACGATAGCTTTAAACTAATAGAACTTTTTACAGCAATCACCGGAGCTGAACCAAAAATGTGGGGTCCTACGATAATTGGGTTCGGAAGCTATCATTATAAATATGAAAGCGGACACGAAGGCGATGCTCCACTGGCAGGCTTTTCACCGCGAAAGGATGCCATTGTTTTATATGTCGCTACCGAATTTGAAAATCGGGAAACACTGCTTTCGCAATTGGGAAAACATAAAAGCTCAAAGGCCTGCGTTTATGTGAAAAAACTGGAAGATATCGATACTAAAGTCCTTGAAAAAATAATCCGGAATTCTATGGCTCATGCTGCTAAATTATATCCTTCAAAAGGCTAAAGAGCAACATGGCAACATCAATTTTGAACTTAACAAATGACATTTCTTTCGTATATTTGATTGAAAGGTAAACCTAAACAGAGTGCTATTTACGTAATCTTAAAACAGTTGTCTATGAAGATCTTTACAAAAATACTCATTGCAATTCTTGCACTTACCAGCTTAGTTCCGCTTATGGTAGGAATATCCTGTTTGTTTAATCAGGCAAATGTATTGGAACTCTTTGGCATAGCGACCCTTACTCCGGATTTGGAAAAAGTTTTCCCCGTATTAGGCAGCTTTATGCTTGCTTCAGTAGTGATGGCGATTCTTTCCATCGTTTGGCTAATCAAAAGAAAAAAAGAAGGCTATACACTTGCATACCTTGTTGGTTTCATCGCCCTTACAAGAGGTATTTTAATCTTTCTGAATGATGGCAGCAACACAAAAGTAACACTTACGCCAATTGTAATGGGTTCAATAATAGTCTTATTTGCCTTCTTAGCCGATAAACGGTTTAGCGCCAAATAATAAAACAAACAGAATGACGGGATTAGATTTTGGATTTGGGGAACTCCTTGCCTTGAGCGTAATTTTTCTTCTCTATGTTCCCTTTGTTACCGTTTATTTCCTGAATACCTTGCATTATTTTAAGATTCTTACCAGCCTGCTAAAATATGTTTTGCTTGGCTTTATATTTTTATTATTTGTTTTTGCTGTACTTCTTCTCATCCGGAATTTTCATGTAAAATCTTCTTTTGGACTGCTTTTCATATATTCCGCTGCGCTGACAGCTGTGATTGTCGTGCGAAAATATGTTGAAGCAAGGAAATAGTAAAAACAATTTATGAGTTACTCCTGACCCGAATTTTCTAAAAAAGTTCCAATTCATAATTCATAACTTATAACTTATCATTATTTTTGCCCTTTCTTAAAAACAACACAACAAACATGCAACTAACTGAACTGAACGCTATTTCGCCAATTGACGGTCGTTATAGAAATAAAACTGTTTCCTTATCCCAATATTTTTCGGAAGAAGCCTTAATCCGTTACCGTGTTTTGGTGGAAGTAGAGTATTTCATTGCACTTTGCGAATTGCCTTTACCCCAACTTTCAGGCATTGATAAGAACGTATATCCTGAATTGCGCAAGATGTATGAGAACTTCTCCACGGAAGATGCTCTTTGGATAAAAGAAACAGAAAAAACCACCAATCACGATGTGAAAGCCGTGGAATATTTCATCAAAAGCGCTTTCGATAAGTTAGGTTTAGAACAATACAAAGAATTCATCCATTTCGGATTGACTTCTCAGGATATCAACAATACCGCTATTCCGCTTTCTGCTAAAGAAGCCTTCGAAAAAGTATATATGCCGGGTTTAATCAGTGTAATTTCAAAACTGAAAGAATTAAGCATTGAATGGGCAGCCGTACCGATGTTAGCCCGTACCCACGGACAACCGGCTTCCCCTACCCGTTTAGGAAAAGAAATCCAGGTTTTTGTAGAACGTCTGGAGGAGCAGATGCGTTTGCTTTTCAACGTGCCTTTCGCAGCTAAATTTGGTGGTGCTACAGGAAACTACAATGCGCATGTTGTCGCCTATCCGAACAACGACTGGAGAAAATTCGGAAATGAATTCGTGGAAGATATTTTAGGTTTACACCATTCCTTCCCTACAACGCAAATTGAGCATTACGATCATTTTGCAGCCTTTTTCGATGCGTTAAAACGTATCAACAACATCTTAATCGATTTAGACAGAGATATCTGGACTTATGTTTCCATGGATTATTTCAAACAGAAAATCAAGGCAGGTGAAATCGGATCTTCTGCAATGCCACATAAGGTAAACCCAATCGATTTTGAGAATTCGGAAGGAAACTTAGGTATTGCCAATGCAATTTTCGAACATCTTTCTGCTAAATTACCGGTTTCAAGATTGCAACGTGACTTAACCGATAGTACCGTTTTAAGAAATATCGGCGTTCCAATGGGACACACACTAATTGCTTTTGAAGCTACGTTGAAAGGATTGAACAAGCTGCTTTTGAACGAAGACAAGTTCGCTGAAGATTTAGAAAGAAACTGGGCCGTTGTTGCCGAAGCGATTCAGACAATCTTACGTCGCGAAGCCTATCCAAATCCATACGAAGCTTTAAAAGAACTGACAAGAACCAACACAGTAATCAATAAAGAAGCGATTCATAATTTCATCGGGACCCTAAATGTTTCCGAGGATATTAAAGCAGAATTGATGAAAATTACTCCAAGCAACTATCTGGGGATCTAATTCTCAAAGAAACATACATGGAATCCCGCTGATATTATTTAGCGGGATTTTATATTTTATGACATTAAGAAAAGTTAGCTATATTTGAGTAAAATCCATTCCCAATGAACAATACTCACCCCAATGAAAAACACGCTACTGAATCAATCCTTTACGCAACCTCAAGGGCACTCGAAAGAGGTGCTTATTACGGTTTAAGAGCTATCCTGGTGCTTTATCTGTTTCATACCATTCGTCTTTCTGAAACAGAAGCCTCTGAAATTTATGGTTTGTTTATAGGGACTTTGGTTTTTTCACAACTCTTGGGTGCTTTATTGGGTGACCTCGTACTTGGA
>NZ_CAMLMK010000010.1 GCF_946481155.1 uncultured Flavobacterium sp. | reverse complement strand
AACCAATTTTGTAAGCCAATTGTCTTTGTATTCAGTAATTTTATCTAATACGTTATCCGCTTTTAAGACAAACTCATACAGTTTTGTCGTTTGGTCCACGAAGTGTCTTTCTTCTGCAGAATGATTAGGCTCAAGAGACGAAACTTCTTTCAGTACTTTCAAAGCGGGCTTGATTTCTCTCTTGCTGCGTTCCCTGGAAATTTTCACGGCCAATTCATCCAAATCTTTCTCAGCAGTAAAGAATTCCCTGCGTTCGCCGGCTTTGTATTCCTTGTAGACAATACCCCAATCCATTAAAGCTCTAAGGTTCATGCTGGCATTACCTCTGGAGATTTGCAAGTCTTCCATGATGTCTTCCATGGAAACGGGTTCGTTGGAAATCATAAGCAGAGCATGTATTTGCGCCATAGTTTTATTGATGCCCCACTGTGAGCCTAAGGCACCCCATGTCTGTACAAATTTACTTTTAGCTTCTTTGAATTTCATTTGTCGCTAGTACTTCTTTTTAATGGTCAAATGCAAATCGCATAAAAAATGCTCATTGTGATAGGTCAAAGATATATAAATGTTTTTAAACTTTCAAAAAAAATTGAAAGTTTATTTTTAATTGGAAAAGAATTGAAATCTGGTGCTGATTTTTCGAAAAGACAGTTAACCATTTCTTAATACTAATTCGTTAAAAAAAGTAAGAAAAATAATGCGTAATTATGTTTTTTTATTTATTTTTAACAAAACAAATACTATAATTTTATGACATCATTTTCCTCCAGCCCTAATTTTGCAAACGGGTTTCCTACACCGGGACCTCAAACACCCACGCCACAAAAGGTAATGGATCACATTTATTTCCTTTCCGAGACCGATTGGAAAATAACGAGAGAACAAGACCAGTTTGATTATATCATTATCGGAAGCGGTTTTTGTTGCCTTGCTTTTGCCGAAAGAATTTTAAGCGAAAAACCGGCATCAAAAATCCTGATCCTTGAGCGTGGTCCTTTTTTCCTGCCGGAGCATTTCCAGAACCTGCCTATTCCATATCAGCATACTCTGGGTGGATTGTCTGAAACATTCCCTTGGACACTTTCTTCCAAAACGGCAACGCAGCCTGCCGGAAATATTCAATTCCAGCACGGTATGGTTCCTTTCTTTGGGGGACGCAGTATTATGTGGAGTGCGTGGTGTCCGCGACCAACTCAGGAAGAAATGCAATATTGGCCACAGGAAACCATTGATGCGGCAAGAGCTCATTTCGAATCTGCCGAAAAATTGCTGAATGTAGTGCCTGCAGATCAAATCGATAATGATTTGAGTCCGGAAGTAATGCGTTTTGTGGCGCAACAGCGTCCTATATATGGCGTGATGCAAAAACAACTTCAACAAATGCTGGCAAATAATTTAAGTAGCGTCACTTCGGCTACCCGCAGCATGGCAGCACCTTTAGCGGCCGGTTCAGGTGTTCAGGAAGGATTGGATTTTGCTAAATTTTCCACACCATCGGTTTTACTTGATTTGGCAAATAAGCAGGCGGAATTAAGCGAAAGAGGCATGGGTAGTCCATTGAAAATTGCCGGGGATTGCATCGTAACGAGAATTCATGAACAAGATGGAGTAGCTACTGCATTAGAAACTTCCCGTGGTGTTGTAAATGTCGGAGACGCGAAAGTTATCCTGGCTATGGGAACATTACCTCCTACAACATTATTAATGAATTCCTTTCCGCAAGTCAAAAGAGCAGGAGAAAGGTTTACGGCACATTTCATAACCTCGGTTGTAGCACGTATTCCAAGAAAAGATTACGATTTTGCTAAACAATTGAGCGAATTGGAATTGGCAGCTATCTATATGGCAGGGGTAAATCCTAATAGTGGGATGCAATACCACGTACAATTGTCTGTCTTATCGGACAGAGATCCAATAAAAAATGCACAAAAAGCAGCTCGTTATATGCCTGATGTTGTGGCTACTGCCTCCATGGCACAACTTACAAGCTCAGAGGATTATTTGGTTTTCGTATGTGCCGTTTTAGGGGAAATGGATTTCAGGAATTCTGAAAACTATTTGCGTCTGAACGGGCAAAGCGATCCAACGACCAACGTAATGCTTCAGGCAGTGGCAGGAGAAATAGATCTTCAAACATGGGATACTATGGACGAAGGAACTTTCCAGATGTTAGAGAATGCGTTGTCGCCATTAGGTGCGCAGAATGTAGAATACTGGCACGGTGAGCCTAATGAAGGTGTCTGGACAAACGAACGTCCTCCGGTTACACAACGAAGAGTTGGTGGTCTGGTTCATGAAGGTTCAACACTTTGGATTGGAAAAGAGGATGAAGGTGTAGTAGGATTGGATTACCGTCCTCATGGCGTTGAAAATGTATACGTTACCGGAGGCGCACTTTGGCCGGCGAGCGGTTCCTGGAATCCAACGATGACGATGGTGGCACTGGCACAGGATTTAGCCGATAATTTATTGAAAGAAACAAAGACGACCGCTACCGAAAAACAAATCAAATATGAAGGATCAAGTAGTAATTAACGAACTTACCGACATCAACGATATGCCCTTGAACACGGAACCGCCAATGAGTGTCGGGGATGTGCTGGACAAAACAGATGGAGTATATTTTTGCATCAAAAATCATGATTCCGTTTTTTTATGGGTCAACGATAATTTTGCAAAACTGGTAGGTCAGAAGAAAGAAGATATCATAGGAACCCGTGACAGCCGCGCAGCTCATGTTGCTCATGACAAACAAGTCATGGCAAGTGGTGTGCCATTGCTTAATTTCCATGAAACGATTCAGGTTCCGACCTCAAATGGAGAAATGACGGATTTGGAAATTGTAACCCAGAAAGGTCTTTTGCGTAAAAAGGGTGGCAATGAGATCATAGGGATTACCGTGTGCTTCTCAAAACGATTCCCGGATGCCAATAAAGAGGCAGATCAGTTAATTGAAAAATTAAACATGGTTCCCACCGGAATCGGAGGTTACCTTGCGCCGGGACCCGAGTGTAATCTGGTGCTTCCAAATAATGCATTGCCGGAACGTTTTGTGGGAGAAAGAAGAGCGTACTCGATGAATTACTTCCTGCTGAGAGAAGGCGAAGTTTTAAAATTGCATTCGCTTAATCAGGATGAACAATGGTTTTTTCACCAGGGAAGCGCAATAAAGCTTCATATTTTTTCAGAAGACGGCACTTATTCCACAACTACTTTCGGAAGCGATTTAGACCAAGGTCAGCAGTTTCAGGGAATTGCACCGCACAATCAGTGGTTTGGGGCTGAATTATTAGGTCCTGGTTACGGCTTTGTGAGCTGTAGTCTGGCGCCTTCATGGGATAAGAGCGATTCAGTTCTTCCAACACCGGAACAAATCGAAAAATTAAAAATGGCATTTCCGGAGCAGAAAGCCATAATCGATTTGCTGAAATAAGAGTAGAGTAGGTTTTTTGTATATGTAAATTGAGATTGCTTGTATTTTCAGGCAGTCTCAATTGTTTTTAAGAACTATTTAAAAAATAAAATATGTATCCACTTATTTCAAAATGGACCATTTTACCAGATAAAGAATCTGAAGCGCTTGAGGCATTAAAAGCCTTAGCACTAAAAGTCAAAGCGGACGAGCCGGATACTTTAGTTTATTTGATGCATACCCCAGATTTCTCAGAAATCAGTTTACCTACACCTCCTGCGGGCGAAGTTGTTTTTTATGAAATTTATAAAAATAAGGAAGCCTTTACTGCCCATGTGTCCGGACTCACTTTTACGGACTTTGTAAAAAACTATGGCCATTTATTTTTGAGTAACTACGGACAGCCTTATGTTACTTTAGAACTATTGTATCTTCAGGAAGGATTTATCAGGCAGGGGATTTTATAATGAAAATTAAAAAAAACAACAGCCTCTTTTGTGATTTCAGGTTGCTGTTTGTATTTTATATCAGTCCGGCTCTTTTTAATAAGGCTTCCGGTTTTGGTTTCTGCCCCCGGAATTTCTTATGCAAAGTCATCGGATGATTGGCGATACACTTTGAAAGCAACCTGTATTTGAATTTATCCGCAACTTCTTCATTGTTATTGCTGCGTCTTCGGCACGTTTGGTCGCTATCATTAATTAATTCTTACTGTTTTATTTGATAAAAATGTACGTAAAAACCGTAAAATATTAATTGTTTGTACAGTAGTTTTACTAAAATCTAAGTGGAGCCGGAACCAATTTAAAAAACGGGGAGGAAACCGAAAAGCCTATGAGTAGGTACAAGCAAAAAATAGTTAACTATGGAATTAGAAGTAGTATCACAAGGAATTGTTATTAAAACTTTTGGCGGTTCAGGTGGGGGGGAATTTGCTCCGGATTATATCCAGTCTATCGGAATTCGCTGCGGGAGTGAGGTAGATTCGATTACGATAAATGGAAATAAGAATGGCGGCGATGGTGGCGGTGACGCTGGAACACTCGTTTTGGATTCGGATGAGTATATCTCTCAGCTTACCATTCGCTCAGGTTCCCGTATTGATAATTTGAAACTTACAACCAATAAAGGCCGAACCATTGGCGGTGGCGGATCCGGAGGAAGCGAAACAGTTTTAAATGATATACGTGTAATTGCTATTGGCGGAAGATCGGGCTCCCGCGTTGATCAGTTAAAAATAACATATGTTGAAAACTATGAAGCATCTACTGTTGTGGAGACGAGAGGCAGATTTATCATAGGATTTACACCTCAGGGTACCATACTGAAGGAATATACTGAGACCACTTATAATACTTCTGACAGTTATGAGAATATAACCGAGACGATGCTTAGTCAGCAATATAATGCCAGTGTTGAAGCAGAGTATTATGCAAAAGTTGCTTTTTCTACTGAGATCAAATATGAAAACACACAATTGACAACCGTAAAAAGAGAGCTTAGTACACAGCTTGTTAGCGGACAGTCAAAAGAAATAACCATTGAACAAGGAATGGTAGGAGTCCTGCTGTTGGATGGAGTAATCATGAAAGGATCGGATGGCGTTTATTGGATGTATCCGAATACTGTACTGAGTTATGCAGTGATTGCAATTACTGATTACGCGAATGTGCTTGATCATTACGATTTAACAGGAGAATTAGATACGCAGATGCCGGAACTTCTGAAATATAGAACCGAAAAATTCGACTATGTTTTTTATCAAAAAGAATAGACTCACGGATACAATTTGGGGGTTAGCAGGCCATCGGAAAATCGTGATGTAATTGGATTTTTAATCCGAACATCCGGACTGCCTGAAGCGGGATATTTTATTTTGGGTAGAAATTATTCCGTCTTTGAAGTAGTTATGATGGCTTTGCTAAATAAAAACCGAAACAGCAATGTTTCGGTTTTTTATTGGTGTAATCTTATATCAATCCCGCCCTTTTCAGTAAAGCTTCCGGTTTCGGTTCCTGTCCGCGGAATTTTTTGTACAAAGTCATCGGATGATCAGTACCGCCCTTTGAAAGGACATTGTCTTTGAATTTATCCGCAACTTCTTTATTGAAAATCCCTTTTTCCTGAAAATAGGCAAAGGCATCGGCGTCCAAAACTTCAGCCCATTTGTAACTGTAATATCCCGACGAATACCCGCCCTGGAAAATATGAGAGAACGAAACACTCATACAGTTTTCGGCTACATCGGGGAACAATGAGGTATTGTCCATTGCTGCTTTTTCAAAAACTTTTACATCTTTAATTCCGCTGGGATTATTGCTGTGGAAAGCCATGTCAAGCAATCCGAAACTCAATTGGCGCAAAGTGGCCATTCCTTCCAGAAAACTGGCACTTTCTTTAATCTTATCTACATATTCCTGAGGAATGATTTCACCGGTTTGATAATGATGGGCAAACAATGCTAATGCTTCCGGCTCATAACACCAGTTTTCCATCACCTGGCTTGGCAATTCAACGAAATCCCAATACACTGAAGTTCCGGATAAACTCGGATACGTTGTGTTGGCAAGCATGCCGTGTAAAGCGTGGCCAAATTCATGGAACAAAGTGGTAACTTCATTGAAAGTCAGTAAAGACGGCTTGGTTTCCGTTGGTTTAGTGAAATTGCAAACGATGGAAACATGCGGCCTTTCGTTCTGTCCTTTTTTTACATATTGTGATTTGAACGAGGTCATCCAGGCACCATTTCTTTTTCCTTTTCTCGGAAAGAAATCGGAATAGAAAATAGCAACGAGATTTCCGTCAGCATCCATAACTTCAAAGGTATGAACGTCTTCATGGTATTTATCGATATCAAAAACTTCTTTGAACGTAAGTCCGAAAAGTTTGTTCGCAATGGTAAAGGCTCCGTTTTGAACATTCTGAAGTTTAAAATAAGGTTTCAGTTTCTCATCATCCAGATTGAATAATTCCTGTTTCAGCTTTTCAGAATAATAGGCGCTGTCCCATTTTTCAAGATGGTCGATATTGTCTTGTTTTTTAGCGAAGTTCGTCAGTTGCTGAAACTCTCTTTCTGCTGCGGGTTTGGCTTTACTTAAAAGATCATTCAAAAACGATTTTACCTTCTCAGGATTTTGTGCCATTCGCTCCTCCAGAACAAAATGTGCATGAGTTTCATAGCTCAGTAAATTTGCTCTTTCATGACGAAGATTGGCGATTTTCAGTACATTCTCCTGATTGTCAAATTCGTTGTTCTTAAAAGCTCTTTTTCCGTAGGCGATAGCTATTTCTTTTCGCAATTCGCGATTCTCGGCATAGGTTATAAATGGCTGATAGCTTGGAATGTCCAAAGTGAAAATCCAGCCTTCCTTATCATGATTTTTTGCTAATGAACGGGCGGCTTCTACAGCTCCTTCCGGTAAGCCTTTTAAATCATTCTCATTGGTAATGTGCAATTCGTAGGCATTGGTTTCTGCCAGAACGTTTTCTCCGTAGGTCAATTTCAACTTGGCCAATTCCGTGTCAATTTCGCGAAGGCGTGCTTTTTTTTCTTCAGCTAAAAGTGCTCCGTTTCTTGAGAAATTTTTATATTTTTTATCCAAAAGCATGGCCTGCTCCGTAGAAAGGGTCAGACTGTCTTTTTGCTGGTAAACTGTTTTTATTTTTTGGAATAGAGCGGTGTTTAAGGTTATATCGTTGCTTAATTCGGTAAGCATTGGCGAAACTTCCTGAGCAATCTTTTGCATTTCTTCACTGGTCTCCGCCGAGTTGAGATTGAAAAAAATACTGGTAATCCTGTCCAATGTCTGCCCCGAAAATTCAAGTGCTTCGATAGTGTTTTCATAAGTGGGTGCCTCGGAATTGCTGACAATTGCATCTATTTCAGAACGTGTAAGTTGTATGCCTTCCTTAATGGCCGGAACATAATCCTCCATTTTTATTTTGGAAAAAGGAGCAGTATCATGTTTGGTGGCGAATTTATTTGTTAATATTTCCATATTATATTTGTTGATTATCGTTAAAATATATATTTTTACCGAGTACCCATTTGATTACGAATTTAATAATGTCTAAAACGACATTGAAAATAAACACCGGCTGATATTAACCCATTAGTCTGTGGACCCCGAAAAAAGCCCTAAGCCACAAGGGGCTTTTTTCACTTTTATCTGTTTAGGTTTTCTGAAGCGTTTAAAACCGCTTGCTTCAATCCTTCTTTATAGCCGATTATTTTATCCAAAACTATTGGATCGTGACTGCCGATAATTTGCGCTGCCAGGATTCCTGCATTTTTAGCGCCATTTAGGGCTACGGTCGCCACAGGAACACCGCCGGGCATCTGAAGAATCGACAAAACACTATCCCAACCATCAATTGAATTGCTTGATTTCACCGGCACTCCAATCACGGGAAGCGGTGACATTGAAGCGACCATTCCAGGAAGATGTGCTGCACCTCCAGCTCCTGCAATAATCACGGAGATTCCTTTGTGATGTGCATTTTTGCTGAAATCGAATAATTTTTCCGGTGTTCGGTGCGCCGAAACGATGTCGACTTCCGTTTCAATATCAAAACTTTTTAATATGTCTATGGCTTCCTGCATAACCGGCATGTCGGAAATACTGCCCATGATGATGGCTACTTTACTCATTGTTGAATGGGTTGGTTATTTGATTGTTTGGTTATTTTGGTTATTGTTTTTCTGCAAACAGAATACTGATTACTGAACACTGATAACTCTGATGCTGTTTTTAACTTCTTCTGCAATTTTACGTGCTTGCGTCATATTTTCGTTGACGATGGTCACATGGCCCATTTTTCTAAACGGACGTGTTTCCCTTTTTCCGTAGATATGAGGTGTTACGCCGTCAATGGCCATAATTTTTTCGATGTTTTCGTAAACGACCGGTCCTGAAAATCCTTCTGCACCTACCAAATTTACCATAATTCCGGCAACTTTACTATCGGTATTTCCTAACGGCAAGTCTAAAATCGCACGAATGTGTTGTTCAAACTGTGAGGTATAGCTGGCTTCGATACTGTAATGGCCTGAATTGTGTGGTCTTGGTGCCACTTCATTAACTAAAATTTCATCGTCTTCGGTCTGGAACATTTCGACAGCTAAAAGCCCAACATGATTGAACGTCTCAGAAACTCTTAAGGCTACTGCTCGTGCTTTTTCGGCTACTTTTTCATCGATACGCGCCGGGCAAATCACATATTCCACCTGATTGGCTTCGGGATGAAATTCCATTTCCACTACCGGATAGGTTTTAATCTGGCCTGAAACATTTCGGGAAACGATAACCGCCAATTCGTTTTTAAATGGAACCATTTGCTCAGCAATGCATTCTACTTCCGGTAAATCAGTTAAGTCGGCTGCCGAACGTACAATTTTCACGCCATTGCCGTCATAACCAAACTCAGCGCATTTCCACACGAAAGGAAACCCCAGTTCAGAATTGTCAATTGACTTTCTTAGCTCTTTAGTGTCAGGGAATCTTTTATGTGCTGAAGTAGGGATGTTATTTTCGAAATAAAAATCTTTCTGACGTCCCTTGTTCTGTATCATACGAAGGGTTTTTGGGGAAGGGTAGACAGGTAGGCCTTCTTTTTCCAAAGCATCCAAAGCATCAAGATTTACGTTTTCGATTTCAATGGTTAGCAGATCCACGCGTTTGCCAAATTCGTATACAGTATCAAAATCCATTAAATCGCCCTGAAAAAATTTAGTGGCACCAAATTGAGACGGCGCTTCACTGCTTGGATCTAAAACGTATGTTTGGATGTCGAATTTTCGGGTCTCGGTCAGGAGCATTTTTCCTAATTGTCCACCGCCGAGGATGCCCAATTTAAAATCGGAAGAGAAATAATTCATTCGATGTAGTTATTGTTTTTTAATGGTCTCATGCAATCGCGTCGCTCGAGCCACTGTGTTGTTGTTTGCGCAAAGATAGTTAACAATTTGAGGATATGAAAATTTGGGAATCAATGATTTTACCTGCGAATTATTTTACAATCAGATTCAAAAGTTACATTTTTCTGCTTTATCCGGAAAGTTGTTAAATAGTATTTAAAATTAGTTAAAGTGCTGCTAACTAATTTTTTAACGACGGAATGAGCATTACTTTCGCAGCCTAATTTAAAATAATCAATATGAAAAACAGAATTTTACTATTAGTAGCAGGATTCGGATTATTAGTATCCTGCAACAGCGATGATAGTAGCAGTGATGCAGTTAATCCGGTAGGAACTTACAGATTGACAGCTTTCAATATTTCGGAAGCTCAGGATTTGAATGGTGACGGAACTGCTTCAGTAAATCAAATGAATGAGACTGCCTGTCTTAATGATTCTTTCCTGACACTTAATGCGAACAACACTTTCGTATTTGATGATAAAGGAATTGAAATCGGTTTTGACGGAGAAAATGAAACGGTTGATTGTTATGATGATGGTGATGTTGAAGGTACATGGTCAGTTTCAGGAAATGCAATTTCATTCACCTATACTTTTGACGGTGATGTGATTACGGATACTTTTACACTTTCAGGTTCTACGCTTACTATGACGGTACAGGATGGTGAGGTTGTCGGAATGAGCGATGGAAATCCGGTTTATGTTACTGCAGATATTTCGGCAGTATATACAAAACAGTAATTACGGCTTATATTTATGAAAAACCGCTCTTTTTAGGGCGGTTTTTTTATTTGATCAGATGTAGAACTTCTTTTGCCGCTACTTTATAACCGGCTGACTGCAAGGCGTAATCCCTGCTGAGGATTTCTTTTAATTCGACATTTATCCAATCGTGTTTTTTGCCAAAATGGAATAAGGTGCGCATAGCATAAACTTTACAGGCTACCCGTTCGTCCCTAATAAGCCAGTCGAGGCAGATTTCAATAAGTTTCTCTTCCTGATGTTCGGTGAGTGCTATTTTTTTGGATGTCCCGAGAAAGAAAGCTACACGCGACATACCTCTGATTGCTGATTCGTTCGTGTATTTGGAAATTGTTTCGCAAATCAAATCAAGATACGGAACCAGCATTTCTGTTTTTACCTGAGCAATCATTTCGATAATCCACACTGCCTTATGGTGATTTTTATTGTTGAGGTCAACGCCAAAGGCAATCAGGTCGTCCAAATACTCCGGATTGTGAAAAATAAAATCCCGAAGTCCGTTTCTGGAACCGGTGCTGGCATTGCTGTTGGCTAATCTGCTTTGAAAAACGGCGTCCATTTTATTTTAAGAATATTGATTTGACTAAAGTAAATTAAAAAAGATATACACGCAATTCGTACGGTATAATTCATAACTCATACCTAAAAATAATTATCTTTGCCAATTATTCTATAATCTAAAATGGAAATTCAACTTCACGACAAGCAATTTGTCCCTTTTATTACTGCAGCAGAATTGGATTGGGCAATTGCACGTATGGCTCAGCAGGTTGCAGCTGATATCGGAAATGAAACTCCTGTGTTTATCGGTGTTTTAAACGGGGCCTTTATGGTGGTTTCGGATTTTATGAAACATTATAAAAAACCGTGTGAACTGAGCTTTATCAAAATGGCTTCGTATGACGGCATGGAAACTACTCATGAGGTAAAACAGCTTATTGGGTTAAACCAGGATTTGTCCGGAAGAACCGTAGTGATTATTGAAGACATTGTAGATACCGGGAATACGGTGGAAGAATTGCACAAGTTGTTCGCCGATAAAAATGTGAAGCAATTAAAATTTGCTACCTTGTTTTTAAAGCCGGAAGCCTATAAAAAAGACATCAAAATTGATTATATTGGTATCGAAATAGAAAATAAGTTTATTGTAGGTTTCGGACTGGACTATGATGGTCTGGGAAGAAATCTGCCGGAAGTATATCAATTAAAAGGATAACAAACAACACAACAACAAACAACAATTTTTTTAAAATGATTAACATTGTTTTGTTCGGGAAACCGGGCGCAGGAAAAGGGACACAAGCAGAATTTTTAAAAGAAAAATACAATCTGACGCATCTTTCAACAGGAGATATCTTTCGTTACAACATGAAAAATAATACGGCGTTAGGTCAGGAAGCAAAACAATATATTGATAATGGTGATCTGGTGCCAGATAGCGTGACTATTAAAATGCTGCAGGACGAAGTCGACAGAAATTTAAATTCAAAAGGATTTTTATTCGACGGTTTTCCAAGAACATTGGCACAGGCAGATGCTTTGGATCAATTTCTTAAAACCAAAAATTGGGAAGTAACCGCGACCATTGCGCTTGAAGCGGATGATAATGTGTTAGTGGAGCGCATCCTTGAAAGAGGAAAAACTTCCGGAAGAATTGACGATCAGGATGAAGAGAAAATCCGTAACCGTTACCAGGAATATAATGAAAAAACTGCTCCTTTAATGGATTATTATAAGGATCAGGATAAATTCCATGCCGTAAACGGTATTGGGTCTATTGCAGAAATAACGGAGCGACTGAGCGCTGTAATAGACAAGTTGTAATTTAAATCACTACTATGGAGATACTCATAATTTTCTTTTTAATTCTACTTAATGGTGTTTTTTCAATGTCAGAAATCGCATTGATTTCGGCTCGAAAAAACCGATTGGAATCTGCAGCAAAAAAAGGAAATGCCAGCGCGAAAACAGCTTTAGATTTAGCAAATTCGCCAAATAAATTCTTGTCAACCGTACAGATCGGAATTACCCTAATCGGGATTTTAACCGGTATTTACAGCGGGGAGCGCATAACCGATAATGTTCAGTTGTTTGTGGAAGGATTCGAAATCCTTCGACCTTATTCCGAAAGTATAGCTGTAGGAGTAGTGGTTGTGATTTTAACCTTTTTCTCCCTTGTTTTAGGAGAATTATTGCCAAAGAGAATCGGACTGAATTATCCGGAATCCATTGCAAAGGCGGTGGCTATGCCAATGAAAGTGGTGTCGATAATAACCGCGCCTTTCATCTGGTTACTTACACATTCAACAGACTTTATCCTAAATGTTTTAAAAATAAAACCAACGGCAGACGGAAAAGTCACCGAGGAAGAAATTAAAGCAATTATCAAAGAAGGAACCGAAGGCGGAGAAGTACAGGAAATCGAGCAGGATATTGTAGAGCGTGTATTCCATATTGGTGACAGAAAGGTAAATTCCTTAATGACCCACCGAAAATCATTGATGTATCTTTCGTTGGAAGATAATGTGGCGGAGCTTAAAGAAAAAGTACTTGAGGAATTGCACTCGATTTATCCGGTTTGTGAAGACAATCTGGACAATGTGGTTGGAATCGTTTTACTGAAAGATTTATTCCTGAGCTTTGAAAAGAAAGGTGATTTTGATTTAAGAACAATTGCAAAAGAACCGGTTTATTTCATTGAGCATACTTCGGCATATAAGGCTTTGGAAATTTTCAAAACGACCAAGGTGCATTATGCCTTGATTACCGATGAATACGGAGTGGTTCAGGGAATTATAACCTTAAACGATATTTTGGAGGCGCTGGTTGGTGATGCTTCAGAGTTTTATGATGAAGAATTCCAGCTGATTGCCCGCGAAGACGGAACGTGGTTGGTTGACGGACACTATTCGCTGCACGACTTCCTTACGTATTTCGACTTAGACGATCAGATAAACGATTATGATGTAACCACAGTAAGCGGTCTGATCATGACGGAGCTAACCTATATTCCGAAAGTAGGCGAGAAGCTGATCTGGAACAAAATGGAGCTGGAGGTAATCGATATGGACGGTGTTAAGATTGATAAAGTCTTAGTAAAGCAGTTAAAGGATACTTAATCAGAAGATTGTAAATAAAGAGATGTTTTCAGGTTTTTGAATAATTAGCAAGAAAATAGAAGAAGATACAACAGAAGATTTGAAATAAAAATAGGATAGCCAGTGGTTGTCAGGTACTTTCAGGCTTTTGAATATAATTAAGGTAAGGGAAGAAGAAAAAATGACAGAAGATTTGAAATTAAAAGGAGGACAGCCGGTGGCTGTCAGGTATTTTTCAAGCTTTTGTATATAATTTAAGGAAAGGGAAGAAGAAAAAATGACAGAAGGGAATTTTGTAGATTACGTAAAAATATACGTTGCTTCCGGAAAAGGAGGTAAAGGTTCTACGCATTTACACAGAGAAAAATTTATTGAAAAAGGTGGCCCCGACGGAGGTGACGGAGGTCGCGGCGGACATGTATATCTAGTTGGTAATAAAGGATTGTGGACATTATTCCACCTAAAATTTGCACGACACATCAAAGCCGGTCACGGAGGTGATGGCGGTAGCGCAAGAAGTACCGGTGCTGACGGAGAAGACAAATACATCGAAGTTCCTCTTGGAACCGTAGTAAGAGACAAAGAAACCGATGAGGTACTTTTCGAAATTACGGAACACGGGGAAAAAAGAATCCTTGCCAAAGGAGGTAAAGGAGGGTTAGGGAACTGGCATTTCAGAAGTTCGACAAACCAGACACCGCGTTACTCGCAGCCAGGGTTGCCATCAGAAGAGCTGGATATCATTTTAGAATTAAAAGTATTGGCTGATGTTGGCTTAGTAGGTTTCCCGAATGCAGGAAAATCGACATTGCTTTCTGTGCTGACATCCGCAAAACCTAAAATTGCCGATTACCCGTTCACCACTTTAAAACCGAATTTGGGAATTGTAGCCTACAGGGATTTTCAATCCTTCGTAATTGCCGATATTCCCGGAATTATTGAAGGAGCAGCCGAAGGAAAAGGTCTTGGACATTATTTCTTACGTCACATCGAGCGAAATTCAACATTGTTGTTTTTAGTGCCGGCCGATGCGCCGGATATTAAGAAAGAGTACGATATTCTATTGGATGAGCTTCGCCGCTACAATCCGGAAATGTTAGATAAAGACCGTTTGGTGGTAGTTTCAAAATCCGATATGCTGGATGAGGAATTGAAATCGGAACTGAAAAAGCAATTAGATAAAGAATTCAAAGGTATCCCGTATATGTTTATTTCTTCAGTTGCACAGCAGGGTCTGACAGAACTGAAAGATAAGTTGTGGCAAATGCTCAACGTGGAAACGGAGTAAATTTTAAAAAATGACTATAAAAATAACTAACCAATTCTCATCTGGGAATTGGTTTTTTTTTGGTTTGAAGGGATAGGTTTTTAAGACGATGATGGCAAATATCACTTTTTGTCGATAATTTGTTATAAAATATTGCACAATTGTATGATTGTAATATATTTGCCCTCAACTTAACTAACCTATTTAAATATGAAAATCAAATTACTTTTATTAATCCTGGTTTCCCAATTCGCTTTCGCACAACAGAGAACCTGTGGTAAAGATGCTAAAATGCAGGAAATCATGTCGAATCCGGTTTCAAGACAAAAATATCTGGAGCGACAAGCAAAGTTTGAAGTTGAATACCAAAAGTTATTGAACCGTCAGGCTTCCAATGAAAGAAATCCGAATGTTACGATAACAATTCCGGTGGCAGTACATTTTCCGGCGGTTTCAAATGGGAGTAGCGCAGCCGTGAAAAATTGTTTCAGAGCTTTGGCACAAAGTCAAATTGATGTTATTAATGCCGATTACAACGCAACAAATACGGATATCTCGAACTGGGCTTCCGCAAGTGCATTTTACCCTGGGGTAGTTGTAGGAGATCTTGATGTCCAATTTGTTATTGCTACGCAAAATCACCCTGCCGGAACAGGATTGGTTAATGGCGATATGGCTGTTACTTTTGGAACTGATTTCCTTAGCGGCGCCGATTCGGATGCCACTTGGGCGGGCTATATGAATTTTGTGGTAAGGGATGAAGGCAACCAAATTTTAGGGTATTCACCTTTAGCGGGTTCCCCTGCAAATGGAGATACTGTGGTGATGAACACATTTTGTTTTGGTACAGGCAGCGGCTGTACTGGCTATGTGCCTCAAGCTCCATTTAATTTAGGTAGAACGGTAACTCATGAATTAGGGCATTTCTTTAATTTAGATCATACATTTAATTCCACTAGTTGTAATCCGGCTAATGCCAATTGCGCAACAGAAGGCGATGCAGTGTGCGATACCCCAAGAGTAACAAGCGAAACTTATAATTGCCCGGCGGCAGGATCAGTTGCGGCTTGCGGGACATTAAAATCTTTAACCATGAACTACATGGATTATGTGGATGACCCATGCATGTATATGTTTACCCAAGGTCAGGCTACAAGAGCGCTCGCTTATATCAACTCTATTCTGGACGAGTTTAAGCCGAATGTATTAAGTACCGAGACTTTGTCTAAAAACAGTTTTGCGGTTTATCCAAATCCAAGTAACGGAAATTTCAATTTGCAGTTTTCGGAAATTGTAAATGATTATTCGGTGAGCGTAATTGACCCGAACGGACGCGTTGTCTATAATGCAGAATTCGCCAATCAGAATAATTTAACGCAAACCATCAATTTGAATGCGACGGCAAAAGGTGTATATTTCATCACCGTGAAAACAGGTGCTTCAGTTGCAACCAAAAAGATTGTTGTAGAATAATTAAGTAAAACATAGCAAAAAAGGCGCTCGAAAGAGCGCCTTTTTTTATGCGAATTTATGTATCATAAAAGTTAAAATTTTCTTAACGGGAAATATTTACGATCCATAATTTTCAGCCGATTACCAAAAAAAAGTATATTCGCACCACTAAAAATATTATCTAATTATGAAAAAATTACTTTTGTCCTTAATCGTAGGAATTATGCTTGTTCCGACAAGTGTAAAGGCTGACGAGGGAATGTGGTTTTTGATGTTCATCGAGCGTTTAAACCACAGAGACATGCAAAAAATGGGATTACAGCTAACCGCTGAAGAGATCTACAGCATCAACCACCACAGTTTAAAAGATGCAATCGTTCAGTTTAACGGAGGTTGTACTGCCGAAATGATTTCAAAAGACGGATTGGTATTAACAAACCACCACTGCGGTTATGATGCCATCGCTGAATTATCTTCTGCTGAGAAAAACTATTTAAAAGACGGTTTTTGGGCAGGAAGCAAGAAAGAGGAAATGAAGCCTTCAAGCCTTTTCGTTCGTTTCTTCGTTCGTATGGATGATGTGTCAAAACGTATTTTATCCGTAGTAAACGATAAAATGACTGAAGCAGAACGCGAAAAAGCCATCAATGCTGAAATCGCTAAAATCGAAAAAGAAAATAACGAAGGTGGAAAATATACAGTTTCTGTACGTCCGTTCTTCCAGGGTAATGAATATTACTATTTCGTTTACCAGGATTATAAAGATGTTCGTTTAGTAGGTACACCACCTGAAAGCTTAGGTAAATTCGGTGGGGATACAGACAACTGGGAGTGGCCCCGTCACACTGCAGATTTCTCTATGTTCCGCGTTTATGCTGATGCTAACGGAAATCCTGCAGACTATTCGCCAAACAATGTGCCATTAAAGCCAAAACACTATTTACCGGTAAACATCGGTGGTGTTAAAGAAAACGATTACGCGATGATCTTAGGATATCCAGGTAGAACAAACCGTTGGATGCCGGCAATGGGAATCGATCAAAACGTAAAATATGCTTACCCTGCATGGGTGGAAGGTTCTAAAACCGGAATGGATGCCATGAAAAAATACATGGACCAAAGCGAAGCTTTAAACCTTGTATATGCTTCTAAATATGCAGGTGTTGCGAATTACTGGAAAAACCGTCAGGGAATGATTGACGCGTTGACCAAATTCGGAACAGCAAAAACAAAAACAGCTCAGGAAACAAAATTCAACACATGGGCTAACAAAAAAGAAAACAAAGCTAAATACGGAAACGTAGTGGCTACAATCAATAACTTTTACAAGTTAACAAACGAAAAATCACGTCACGATAACTACCTGACGACACTTTTCAGAACAAGTTCTTATGGTACAATCGGAAGAACTTTAGGAAAACAATTAGAGAACTACGCTAAAGCTGACGCTGCAAAACGTGCTCAAATGGCTCCGGCTCTTGTTGAAATGACCGACGAATTCTTCAAAGAAGTTCACATTCCTGCAGAAAAAGACATTCTTGCAGCACAGTTGAAATTGTATGCTACAAAATCTACAGGATACGCAATTGCGCCGGTAGTTGCAGAATTAGGAAAAGCAAACAACAACGATTTCACTAAATTCGTAAATGCGGCTTTCGACTTAAGTATCTTATCTTCTAAAGAAAGAATCAAAGCGTTCATCGAAATGCCAAACGAAGCGTTAATCGCTAACGATCCATTAGTGAAATTTTCTAATGACCTTGCCGCACATTTCGCTTCAAAATCAGATGAGATCGCTAAAGCACAAAACGATTTCGGTGCAGCATACCGTAAATTAGTGGAAGGTTTAAGAGAATCTAAAATCGGGACTATCAAATATCCGGATGCAAACTCAACATTGCGTCTGACTTACGGAAAAGTTCGTTCATTACCTGCAGATAAGCGTAATGACGCAGCCGTAAACAACTATACAACTTTGGCTGGTCAGGTTAAGAAATACAAAAAAGGCGATCAGGAATTCGATTTGCCAACCCGTGTTCTTGACATGAACAAAAATAAAGATTTCGGTCGTTATGCAGACAAAGACGGTTCATTACACGTGAACTTCTTAACAGATAATGATATCACCGGCGGTAACTCAGGTTCTCCGGTATTAAACGGAAAAGGAGAGTTAATCGGTTTAGCATTCGACGGAAACATCGAGGCTATGGCAGGTGACGTAATCTTCGACAAAAACTTACAAAGAACGATCAACGTTGATATTCGTTATGTATTGTGGGTAATTGAGAACTTCTCAAATGCAAAACACATCGTAGACGAAATGACAGTCGTGAAATAATTTAGTTTTTTCTAAACTAAGAAATCCGGATTCAGTAATGAGTCCGGATTTTTTTGTTTTTTGGAGCTTTTTCCGGCTGTCCATTCTATCTTTTCTTCCGCATACGCTCCATAAAAGGATGCCATTCCCATCCGGGCTAGGATTACTCAGCTATAGAAACGCGAATTCCTTTTGTATGACTGCTAAACTCCGGGGCATACATACTCTGAATAGTCGTAATTCCATTTGAGAAATCCCCTTTATTGTTTACCCTTACATCATATTCCAGGACATATGTTCCTTTGTCGATCTGATCAAAAAAGAAATGGGTCGCGACATCTTTTGTAGTCTGATAATAGGAAAGTCCGTTTTTCCAATGATGTTCAGAAATGACATCTACAGGCTCAAATCCGGCTGCCCGCATGTCTTTTAAATGCACATATTCCATTCTTTCGGTCGTCCTGATAATTAGTCTCACGGTAACCAAATCACCAACTCTTAACGGATTGTCTGCTTTGATGCGTTGCAGTTCTTTTCCTCTATCAGTATTTTTATTCAGATAAAGCTCTTTGGAAACCGACATCACGCCGCCATTGTGGGTCTTGATTTTGTCAAGGTCTTCGAAATACTGCCAGAAATACCCTCCGTAGCCCGGAACTTTAGCTTTATTTTCCACCGAAAGCGTAGCCATTTCTTTTTTGATTTCCTCCGCTTTCCAGGTTAGTTTTAGATAACCGGTTTCGGCTTCTTTTTCGGTTTCCGACATTTTTTTGGTGTCGATTTTCTCGTTTCCGATTTTAAAAACGGTATTGTCTTTTACCGAAAGCCAATCACTCCCCTGTAACAATAAGGCATAAACGACTTCAGTTGTTGCTTTTGTTGACGGCCAATTGGTGCTTTGGCGGCTTTTCAGTAACCATACTTTCATAGCATCAACCGATTTGTTATCGTTGGCAATTTCCCCGAAAGCTTCAATTAGCAAAGCCTGAGTTTCAATAGGCGCCTGATACCAATACCAACCCGCTTTGTTCTCAATCCAATACATTCCTGATTCTTCATTGTTAGCTGCCGTTTCTTTTAAATGCACAAGAATGTCTTTGGCCGTTTTTGTGTCACCGAAACGATGTAAAGTCAGCGCTGCCAAGCCTTTCTCGTATAAAGAATAGGTCAGCCAGTTTTTTCGGCACAGGTCAATATAAAGATCGGTTACTTTTTTATCGGAAGCCGAAAGCGGATATTCTTTTAGGTAAGAACTTCTTGCGTACAGATAATGCAGTTCCGAATAAGGCTGTAGCCAAACCAGTTTTGTTGGATCTTTCAGTTTTTCTATTCTTTTTCTGTGTTGTTCCCTGAATTTTGCATCCATAAACGGAATGGCTGTTGCTGAAATCTCTTCGAATTTATGGGCTATGGTCGAATCGATTTTTAGTTTTTCCAAATGACCTAATCCGGCCATAATATGATTGGTAATATAACTGTTTTCTTCCATTCCGTTAAACCACGCAAAACCGCCTGAAGGAGCCTGTTTTGCTTTCAGTTTTCGGAAAGTTTCTGTCAGCGATGCTTTCATTTTGTTCAGATCCATTAACAATGCCAGGCTTTTTTTCTTTTCCTCCTCTGATTTAGCGTCTAAAAGCCATGGAGTCTCTGCTAAAATAATCGATTTCAATTCCTCATTCTGATCTAATTTGGATGTTGGTTTTCCATCTTTTTTCCAATCTTCAAAAACGGCAGCTAATTTCGGATTGCTGTTGATAATTGTTGTAGCCAGGGTATTTCCGTAAAAACGGGAGAATGTCTGTTCGGCACACTCATGCTCGTATTCCATCAGATAAGGCAACGACTGAATGGCTAGCCATGTCGGGTTTGAAGTATACTCCAATGTCAGCATATGATTTCTCAGCGTGGAAGAAGTATTGTTTTTCATGTTCTCGAAAACATATTCCTTTTTACTGTCCTCTCGCACCCAAAGTGGAATGCTTTCAGTTACCAGCATATTATTGCTTACTACGGGAATAATATTTTCCTCACCATCGGAGAAATTCCCGGCTTTGGCGAGCACTTTGTACTGAACCGCCTGTATTCCTTCCGGAACGGCAATTTTCCACGTTACCACCGAGTTGCCTTTCGCGGCAATAGTAAAGTTTTTAATGTTGTCGGTGTTTGCTAATTGTAAATCCAAAGGCTGCATGGTCGTCGCGTCAAACAACTGCAGGACTGCAATACCAGTTTTTGCTTCATAGGTTAGATTCGACACTTTAACCGAAACAAAGACAGTATCCTTTTCGCTAATGAATCTTGGAAAATTTGGCGTAACCATGAAATCCTTTTGCGTAACAACTGTATTTTCAAAATAGCCAGAAACGCCTTTTTTATTGTGCGCTAAAAGCCTTAGTTTCCATTGCGTTAAAGCTTCCGGTGAGGTAAATGAAAAGCTGATCTTTCCATTTCGGTCTGTTTTTAAATGCGGAAAGAAGAACGCTGTTTCATTTAGATTTTTTCTGGCTTGTACCTGAGTTACCGCCTGAAGTGATTTTTTAGTTGTAATGATTAATACACCATTTACACCGGCATCACCATAGAGGGCAGCCCCTTCAGCTCCTTTTAAAACTGTGGTAGAAACCAAATCAGAGGCGGCTATTTTAGTTAATTCATCGGCAGTACTTATCACACCGTCAATGACAACCAGTACCTGATTGTTACTACTTACAGAGCGGTTGCCCCTAAGAACGATACGTGTTGTTGCATTTACACCATTATTAGTAGTGTTAATTTGCAAACCTTCCACTCTGCCCGCCAGTGACTGAACCACATTTGGATTAGCGGATTGCGTCAGCTCTTTGGATTTCACGACCCTGGTTGATGATGTTACCGCATCTTGTCTTTTTTTAAACCCCACAGGGGTAAGAAGAACACTTTCAAGCATCATACTTTCGGCAGTCATGGATACATTATGGATTTTTGAATTAACTTTTATTCTGGTATCTTTCATGCCAATAAAAGAAAACACGAGTTCTTCTCCCTGTGCTACATTGATAATATAATACCCGTCCATGTCTGTTTGTGTTCCTCTTTCGGTTCCTTTAACGACTACGGAAACTCCCGGTAATGGTAAGCCGGCTTCGGTTACTATGCCATACACAGATCTTGCATTTGCCGGAAGCTTGACTTTTCCGGTTTCCATTAATTTTGCGTATTGCCTCTTGGCATAATAATCATTGGAATTGACGAAATTAAAGCCAAACCAGATGAGGTCGGTCTCTTTTTCTTCAATTTCACTATAGTGATAATTGTATGGGAATTGTAATGTACTGTTGTTTGTTCCAAATCCAAGCATGCTACGACTACTTCCCCAGCCAATGTAATTGGAGCGGTTTTGATCCGTTAAAGTACTCCAGTTTTTTTGGGTGAACTGATCCAAAGAGCTGTCATACATGGACGCCAACAGTTCTGCTTCATTGGCTTTGTCCCCAAGGATTTTAAAAACCCAACTTTCACGGCTGCCGGGTTCGATTTTGTTGCGGAATGTTTCGGTTTCAAATTTGAGGTTTGGTTTTTCGTCAGCAAAAAATACAGGTATTTGCTTTTCTTCGGGCACATTATCGAAGACGGTCTGAAAATTGATGCTTATCCCTGTTTTAAAATCTTTTTTTATCGGAACCTGAATTACACCGGTGTGGTTTTGCAATCGTATTTCATTGGAATGGTAATCAATTCCCTGGTAAAAAGCACTTGAAACAATATACAGGTCGGCGAAATTGGAAGCGATTTCCAGTTTTACAAAACCATCTTTTTTCGGATTTTGGTTTATTTGCTTAACGGTAAACAACTCGTCGGATGGCTTGCTTTTATCCTTATTTTGGAACAATTTGAACGAAACTGCATTTTCTACAGGGTTTCCGAGAGAATCTTTTGCTGAAAAGACAACTTTGTAATTTCCCGATTTCCAGTAGGAAAGAAAATCTAATGCCAGCTTTCTGTCTTTTTCTGTATCTATTGGTTTAGTGAAAATGAGCTTTTCTTTAGCTGAAGGGTCGATTTCAGTTTTCTCATAAGGAAAAAGCCGGGCAAATTCGCTGTCGGATATGGTCTTAATTTCAGCGGTTTTCCAGTTTCTTTTTTTCCATTTATTATTTATGGGAGAAAGGAAATAAAAATGCAGTTGGCCTTTAACAGGCACAAATTCATGATTCAGATTCTCGCTGTTAATTTCCATGACCGATTTTTTGTCCGTTTCAATTATGTCAGGAACAATAGCATCCAGGCTTAGTGAATGGTATCCAACACGCACGGTTGTCTGATTATTTCTTGTTTCGCCATTTATATCAGTTATTGATACTTCAACATTGTAATTAAATACCGGTAAATATTCTTTGTCTAATTCCTCATTAGGTATGGCTGTAAATTCGACAGTGAAATTTCCTTCAGCGTCCGTTTTTGTTTCCCCTCCTTCAAGGAAGTAGGTTTCGCTTGGATAACCACTTCTGTAATTCTGGAAGGAATTACGGACAATCCGGTAGGTGACTTTTGCGTCGGAAATCGAGCTTCCTGCAAAGGCCTGAGCCTTTCCTTTGACGGCAATTTTTTGGTTTACAACATATGTTTTCTTAATTGGACTGAATGTGATTTCAAATTTAGGACGCTTGTATTCCTCTACCTGAAAAGTGATTTCCGGATCATCACCCCTGAGGTTATCCCAAAAAGGATGCTCGTCTTCGCCGGTATCGTACAAAGGGTCTTTTTCGAGGTCCTCAGGTTCTTCTGCGATAATGGTAAACTCACCTGCAGATCCCGTTTTTGGCAGCAAAAATTCTCCTGAGAAAGAACCAAATTCGTTTGTTTTCACTTCTACTTCTTTGATTTCATCGCCATTGTCATCTTCAAGCAACAGCTTTACCGTTAAATTCGGGACCACTTCGGTATTATCGTTTTTTTGCCAAGATGCAATTCCTTTATAATAGACAGTTTGCCCGGGCCTGTAGATGGCCCGGTCAAGAAAAAATTCAATTTTAGGCTCTGTTATTTTCTTACTGTCAGTGGAATTACGATTATCAAAATATTTTATGTATTCTCCTTCCGTGAGGAGTGAATCTTTTTCTTTACTGAGTAGGGTAGTTTCGATATAAGAATAACTTTTTTTTGGGAAAGGGGAGGCTGCTTTTCCCATTTCATCGGTGTACAAAACAACGTCATTGAATTCTATTTTAGCATCTTCGACCGGTATTCCCGTTTTTCTGTCTAATGCCTGAAAATAAATTCTGTCCTCTTTTATATGACTTAATAGTGAAAGATTACTGACGGTAAGTGTTTCATAATCGAAAGGCTTTTTTTGCAGCGAATCATTTTTCTGCTCATTTTCCATATAAACCAGATAATGCCCGGTTTCCAATTGTGGCAGCAGGACCTCCGTAGAATATTCGAAGTAATCTTTCCTGTCTTCGAGTTTATATGTGACTTTTTTTACCGGTAAGCGGTTTTTCATAACGAGGGCGGCAATGCTGTCTCTTTTTTGGTGATTGTTTGCCTTATTAAATAGTGAATGTCTTGTTTTGTAAAACGATATTGTTACGTTATCGACATTTTTATAGGAAATAAATGCCCTGGTATTCTCTTTGGTGTAATTGTACTTTAATAATTGAAGATTAATGTTTTTCCGCGTAAGCTGATTTTTTGCATTTAATGTTTTTTTATAAGTTTCAGATCTGCTTAAAGCTAAAATGCTGTCGTAGGTCTTGACAGCTAAAATGTTATAGCCGGGAAATTTTTCTTTTGAAGCAGTGTTCTCATAGATTTTGGCTTTTTCGTAAAGCACTTTCTGGAGGTTTTCATTGTATAAATGATTTTTCTGGAAAGCGGAAAGTACTTTCAGAAAGTAATTTTTGTCCTGAAACAAATGATTCCTGCAAAACAGTAGCCTGTTGAGCTGATGCTCTTGTTTGAGTTTCGATGTTGCTTCCAGTTTCTGATATAAATTAAGTACGCTTCTTAAATTTTCTTCTTTTATGAAATCAAAGGAATAGCCTCTAAAATCATCTGAGGTATTGAAAAATAATCCCTTTTTGCTGTCGTAGCCATCCTTGTTGAAGGTATAATGATTAATCAGCGTTGCATAATAAGCGATGGCTTCAGTGGCGAGGAAATCATAAAGGGTGGCGTCCTTAAAATTTTCATATTTTATGAAACTGAAAATCAGCTCATAGTTAACCAGCGGAGTTTGCTCCAGGACTTTCTGATTGGCGATGGATTTTTCATAAGCGGTTTTTATTTCAGCGGCTAAGGTTGGATGTGGCCATGTTCTGAAATCAGTATCATGCGTACTGTCAATAGCTGTTAATCTTGAGATGTGGTAATTATTTCGTGATGTATGGGTTTCGAGGCATTTTGCATAGATATACTGCAAAAGGGCTTGCGACGGCACGCTGACTTCACGCATTTCTTTTTTCAGATTGGCAATAATTTTAAGTTGTGCCTCTTCTTCCAGCGTCTGAAGGAATTTAGAAGTGTAAAAGAAAGTTTTGATGATTTGCGTTTCATTTTTTCTTCTTTTCGCCTTGCTGTAAATTTCCTGAACTTCTTCGTTAGCAGATTTAATTTTGCCGGCGGTTTCTAATTCGATAACTTTTTCCCATTGTTTCTCGTAATTCTGACCTGATAAAAGGGTGCTGAAGGCTAGTAGGATGAAGAGGAAATATTTTCTCATAAATTGGTCTTTATTCTATAAGAGATCATTTTGGGGCAAAAGGTTGGAATGCGTCTCAAAATATTTTAGTAAAAGTAAAGTTTTAAATACAAAACCAAAGGTTCCTTAATATTTCCCTATTTTTGACCCATGAAGCATTTCTTTTTTCTTCTGTTGTTTCCGATACTGGCCTGGTCGCAATCCGATTTCGAAAAAGCGCAAAAACTTTTCGAACAGAAGAAATATGCTTCCGCGGAAATACTGTTTGAAAACTATCTGAAACAAAATCCCAACGATGCCAAAACCATGGAATATTTGGGAGATGCCGCCGGATATCAGAAAAAATGGAATACCGCTATCGGATATTACAAAAAACTCAAAGCACAGTATCCCAAGAATGCGGACTATCATTTCAAATTCGGGGGAGCATTGAGTATGAAGGCAAAAGAAGCAAGTAAAGTAACTGCTTTGGGTATGATTGATGACATTCGGGAAGCTTTTGAAACCGCAGCAAAATTGGATGCAAAACACATCCACGCGCGCTGGGCCTTAGTTATGTTTTATATAGAATTACCTGGACTTGTCGGTGGAAGCGAAACAAAAGCGCAAAAGTCGGCTACCGAACTGCTTCAACTTTCCAAAGTTGACGGTTATTTAGCTAAAGGTTACATTGATCTATATTTCAAACGCTACCAAAAAGCCGAAGTCAATTATAAAAAGGCCCATGAAATTGGTAATTCAAAAACCACTTTCGAAAAACTTTATAATTTATATTTGAACAAATTAAAGGATAGACAAAAAGCTATTAATCTAAAAAAAGAATTTCAAAAATAGAGTTGAGGTTGTGTGTTGTAAGTTGTTGTCAACTTTCGACTTTCGACTTTCGACTTTCGACTAAAAGATATGAGAACACATTTTATTGCGATAGGCGGTGCGGCCATGCACAATTTAGCCTTAGCATTACACAGCAAAGGATATCAAGTTACGGGTAGCGACGATGCTATTTTCGAACCGTCAAAATCCCGTTTGGAAAAGAAAGGATTATTGCCTGCAGAAATGGGCTGGTTCCCTGAAAAAATCACTACGGATATTGAAGCTATTATTCTTGGGATGCATGCCAAAGCAGATAATCCCGAATTGATGAAAGCACAGGAACTAGGACTAAAAATCTATTCCTATCCGGAATTCCTGTACGAACAATCTAAAAATAAAACCCGTGTTGTAATCGGAGGTTCCCATGGGAAAACTACCATTACTTCGATGATTCTTCACGTGATGCATTACCACGGTATCAATGTAGACTATATGGTGGGCGCACAGCTGGAAGGTTTTGATACGATGGTACATTTAACAGAAGAAAATGACTTTATCGTTCTGGAAGGCGATGAATACTTATCTTCCCCAATGGACCGCCGCCCGAAATTTCATCTGTACCAACCGAATATCGCCTTAATCAGCGGTATCGCCTGGGATCATATTAATGTGTTTCCGACCTATGACAATTACGTGGAGCAATTCGAGATTTTTATCCAAAAGATTACCAATGGCGGCATCCTGATCTACAATGAAAATGATCCGGAAGTAAAGCGCGTTGCAGAAGCAGCTACTAATCCGATCCGTAAAATCGCCTATCATACGCCGAATTATTCTGTAGAAAATGGCGTGACATTATTAGATACCCCGGAAGGACCTATGCCAATTGAAGTTTTCGGTGCACACAACCTGAATAATTTAGCAGGCGCCAAATGGATTTGCCAGAATATGGGTGTAGATGAAGCCGAATTCTACGAAGCCATCGCAAGTTTTAAGGGCGCCTCAAAGCGTCTTGAAAAAATTGCTGAAAGCAAAACTAAAGTAGCGTATAAAGATTTCGCACATTCACCAAGCAAAGTGGCAGCGACCACAAAAGCCGTAAAAGAACAATATCCAAACCGAAAAGTAATAGCTTGTCTAGAGTTGCACACTTATAGCAGTCTGAACGCCGAATTTCTGAAAGAATACGAAGGCGCTTTGGATAACGCCGATGTGGCCGTTGTGTTTTATTCTCCTGACGCAGTAAAAATCAAACAGCTGGAAGAAGTCACTTACGATCAGATTGCGCAGTCATTCAAACGCGATGACTTGATTATTTATACTAATCCAACTGATTTCAAAGAATACCTGTTCAATCTTGATTTAGAGAATTCAGCACTATTGTTAATGAGTTCCGGGAATTATGGCGGACTTAATTTCGATGAAGTGAAAGAGTTAATTGCATAATCTATTTCAAATACCTAAAATGCCCAACAATAGTATAGCTGAACAAACAATCCTCTAAAACCTGTCCTGCACCCACATTATGAACAATCATCGGTCGTTTTCCGTCCGGTGATTTTTTATGGGTAACAATACCAATATGTGGTAATTTGTCGTTAATCATCCAGGTCACGATTTCTCCGGTTTTATAGTCACTTGGATTTTTTGAAACCGCCAGTTTCTTGCCTTTTCTGCCAAAAAATACTTCCAGATTAGGAACCCTGCGATGATCGATATTGGTATCTGTTCTCTTCAATCCCCATTTTTTAAGATTTGGATATAAGGTGAAATTCGCTTTCATGTCTTCATGCACTTCCTTCTGTAAATCAATGCCGAGTTTACGGTACGCGCGGATGATCACATCGGTACAAACGCCTTTGGCTTTCGGCACATCACCGTTGGGATATCTGATGCCGATATAACTCGGATCATAAGTGACTTTATCTTTGGTTAAGCTAATTGCTGCAGTGGAGAGTTTTTGATAAAAATCATTTTCTGTAGGAGAAAAGCTAAAAAACAACACTGATAAGACTAAGAAGTAAAATGCTTTCATTATTTTCGTTTTTTATTTATAACGCAGGAAATCATAATAATTATATACGCCATGGAACAAACAGTATTCTCCATAAAATATTGGGCAGAAGACGACAAGCCAAGAGAAAAATTAATGCTGAAAGGCAAGTCGGTAGTAAGTGACGCCGAGCTGATCGCCATTCTCATCGGTTCAGGAAACAGAAATGAGAGCGCGGTGGAATTGTCTAAACGTATGTTATCCAGCGTTGATAATAACTTAAACACACTAGGAAAGCTGTCGCTGAAACAATTGACCGCTTTTAAAGGAATCGGCGAAGCCAAAGGAATTACCATTGTGGCAGCTTTAGAACTGGGAAGAAGGAGAAGGGCAGAAGAAACCCCGGAACTCCGGAAAATCACTTCAAGCAAAACCGTTTTCGAAATCATGCAGCCGATTATCGGTGAATTGCCCCATGAAGAATTCTGGGTTCTGTACCTGAACAATTCCAACAAGGTCATTTATAAAACCCAGATCAGCAAAGGAGGTATCACCGGCACGGTTGTCGACACCCGGATTATCTATAAGACTGCCTTGGAACACAATGCGACTTCCGTAATTCTCATACATAATCATCCGTCAGGAACTTTAGTGGCGAGCGATGCTGATAAACAAATCACCCGAAAACTGAAAGAAGCCGGAAAGCATCTCGATATTTTGGTGCTGGATCATGTCATTGTAACTGAGAAAAGCTATTTCAGTTTTGCCGATGAAGGAATTTTGTAGATTAAGGCTTCTTTAAGATTTTATTCGCTTTCAATTTTATAAATTGCGCTGTAATCTTTACCGATACGGAATCTAAATGATAAGCACCAAAAAAATTACGTTTTCTTACGGACAATCAACCGAATTTTTCTTTCCCGACATACTTTGTGGTGAAGGCGAAACGCTTTTGGTAACCGGTAGCTCAGGTGTTGGAAAAACAACATTGCTGCATTTGCTCGGCGGGTTGTTAAGACCAAAGTCGGGAGAAATTACTATAGATAATGTCGCTATTAACTTTTTTTCAGAACGAAAGCTGGACCATTTCCGCGGACAGAATATTGGTTTGATTTTACAGCAATCTTATTTTATAGAAGCTTTCACCGTTTTGGAAAATGTGGCATTGGCTTCGTGGCTGGCAACCGGAAAGCAAAGAACAGAAAAAGCGAAACAGCTTTTAGAACATTTAGATCTGGAAAAACAGTTGCATAAACTGCCGTCGCAATTAAGTGTAGGACAACAGCAACGTGTTTCCATTGCAAGAGCTTTGATCAACGAGCCGAAATTGCTTTTAGCGGATGAGCCTACCTCAAGTCTGGATGATGAAAATGCCTTTAAAGTTGCGGATTTGCTGGAGCACTTGGCTAGAGAATTCAAAACAGCCTTGGTAATCGTTACCCATGATTCTCGTTTAAAAGAGCGGTTTTCTAACCAAATTTCATTGTCATGATAGGAAAATTAGCGTGGAGAAATACTTGGTTTAAACCTTTGAGCACGATTTTGAGCATTATCCTGCTGATGGCGAGTGTTGCCATTATTACGGTATTGATTTTACTCCAAAAACAATTCGAAGAACAGTTTTCCAGCAATGCAGATGATATCGATCTGGTATTGGGTGCACAGGGAAGTCCGTTACAATTAATATTGTCTTCTGTTTATCAGGTAGACGCACCTCCGGGGAATATCGATTATGCCGAAGCTAAGATATGGATGCAGAACCCGTATGTAAAAACAGCCATTCCTTTAGCTTTTGGCGATAATTACCTCGGATTTAAAATCGTCGGGACCACACCGGATTATTTAAGCAAATTCGGAGCTACAATTGAAAGCGGAAAAGTCTTCAAAAATAATTTTGAAGTAGTCATAGGCAGCGAGATTGCAGAAAAGCTGAACATGAAAGTGGGTGCTACTTTTTATGGTTCGCATGGTGATGCCAAAGAAGGCGAAAAACATGAAGAAGCGGTTTATAAAGTGGTCGGCATAGCTTCAAAAACCGGAAAAGTTGTAGATAATCTAATCTTGTCAAATATCAGGAGTGTATGGGCCATGCATGATGTGCACGACCATGAAGAAGGCGAAGAACACCATGAGGAAGCCGTAAATTCGGAGGAAGGAAAGGAAATCACTGCGGTGCTGCTGAAATTCCGCAATAAAATGCAGATTGTACTCTGGCCAAGAATGATTGCTCAAAATACTAATATGCAGGCGGCTTCGCCGGCTATAGAAATCAACCGTCTGTTCACGCTTTTCGGAATAGGACTGGAGGCCTTGACATATCTGGCTTACGGGATTATGCTCATTTCTGGGATCAGTATTTTCATCGCCTTATTCAACACGCTGAAAGAACGTAAATATGAATTTGCCTTATTACGCGTGAATGGAGCTTCCCGTTTTCAGTTGCTCAAACTGGTCATCATTGAAAGTTTGATTTTATGCGTAATCGGATTCATTTTTGGAACGATTCTTGGAAGAATAGCATTGTTGTTCATTTCCCAATCCTCGGACGAAGAATTCAAGATTGCCTTCAGTCCCTTTGAGTTTGTTTGGGAAAAAGAAGGTGTTTTATTTATAATAACTATATTCGTGGGCGTTTTAGCGGCAGTGATTCCTGCGGTTAAGGCTTACAGGTTAAATATATCAAAAGTTTTGGCAAATGCATAAAAAACACATTAGTATCATCATTTTAATTGTCGTGGTTTTTACCATACAGTATTTTAATGCTCCAAAAGGGAACGAAAATTTTGCTGCGAAAAATATTCAACAAGCAGGATTCTCTTTCGATTTTAAAAATGACTACGTTATTGGAAATCCGGATACCTTATCATGGAAATTACTTGGAGAAATCAAGTTTTTGAAGAGACAGGACAAAACGTATGGAGAGGTACAGTTTCCACTTATTAATACCAAACTAAAACAAACACAAAAGAAGCGTATCGTGATGAGCGGCTTCATTGTTCCGATTGATAATAAGAGTTATGCACTGAGTAAAAATGTCTTCGCGTCGTGTTTTTTCTGCGGAAAATCAGGACCGGAAACTATCATGGGCATTAAATTCAGAGGTGGTAATCCTAAATTGCGAACCGACCAATATGTGACTTTAGAAGGGACATTCCGATACAACGATTCGAACGTTGACGACTGGATTTATCATATTGAGGATGCCGTGATTGTCAAAGGGGGTAAATAATCTGCTAATGGAATTCAAGAATAAAACCGATATATTTTTCGATTTGGATCATACCCTATGGGATTTTGAACGGAATTCGGCGCTCACTTTCGAGACCATTTTCAATAAGCATAATATCGACGTGGATTTAACAAAATTCCTAAGCCATTATGTTCCGGTCAATGTGAAATATTGGGTGTTGTATCGCGAAGAGAAAATCGGGCACGTGGAATTGCGCTATAAAAGACTGAAAGAAACTTTTGATTTGGTGCCATATGAAATCCAGGATTCCGTTATCGATTTGATTGCTGAAGAGTATATAAAATACCTGCCTACTTTCAATCATCTTTTTGATGGTGCCGTTGATATTCTGGAATACCTGAAGCCAAAGTATAACCTCCATATTATCACCAATGGTTTTCAGGACGTGCAATTTGGCAAACTGAAAAATGCTAATATTGAGCATTACTTTACCACGGTGACTAATTCGGAAATGGCGGGAGTCAAAAAGCCAAATCCTAAAATCTTCGAGTTTGCCCTGCAATTGGCTAAAGCCCAAAAAGAAACAAGCTTAATGGTGGGTGATAGCCTGGAAGCGGATATGGAAGGCGCAAAGAATGTCGGCCTTGATGCTTTATTCTTTAATGAAACAAAAATAGATGTGGTACATGATTTCCCGCAGATCTACCATCTTTCAGAAATAAAAAATTTACTATAATGAGAAAATTACTTGCGATTGGTGTATTGTTATTTGCGTTTTCGGGGTTTGCCCAAAATGTAAGTGATTATAAATATATTGTTGTCCCTGCAAAATTCAGCATTTTCAAAGAAGCTAATAAGTATAATATGAATTCCTTAACCAAAAGTGTTTTTGAAAAGCAAGGGTATGAGGTCTACTATGAAAATGAGGTCCTGCCACAGGAGTTGGCTGAAAACAGATGCAAAGCATTGTATGCGGACATGCTGGAAAATAACAATGTGTTCGTTACTAAAATCAAAATTGAACTAAAGGATTGCAAAAATCAGGTGGTGTATGTGTCTGCAGAAGGGACCAGCCGGGAGAAAGAATATGTAAAAGCCTACATCCAGGCATTTCGGGAGGTAGGAAAGTCCATTGAGATTTTAAGAAGTAAGCCGCAGGAGATGGTTATACGGGATACAACTGCACCAAAAACCGAAATTGTGCATGAGACAAACAGTAACCTGCTTTTTGCACAGCCTATAGCAAATGGATTTCAACTGGTGGACAACACTCCTAAAGTAGTGATGAAACTTTTAAAATCGTCAATGACTAATTGCTACATTGGCCAAAAAGAGAACGTTCAGGGCTTGGTTTTCAACAGAAACAATCAATGGTTTTTTGAATATTATCAGAACGATAAATTAATTTCGGAAAAAATAGAAATCAAATTCTAATACCCATATTTATCCTCCCATCGATTTTTTAAGAATGTACGAAGTTCTCTTTCGCGTGCATTATTGCCGGGCTCATAAAAGGTAGTGTTGGAAATGTCGTCCGGTAAAAATTCCTGTTCGGCAAAATTATTGGCAAAATCATGCGAATATTTGTATTCGTCGCCATAACCCAATTCTTTCATTAATTTGGTTGGCGCATTACGCAAATGCAAAGGAACGGGTAAATCTCCGGTTTGCTTTACAATTTGCTGCGCTTTATTGATTGCCATATAACTGGCGTTGCTTTTTGCAGAAGTAGCAAGGTAAACGGCACATTGACTTAAAATAATTCTGCTTTCCGGATAACCAATGGTAGTTACAGCCTGAAAAGTGTTGTTGGCCATAATCAGAGCCGTCGGATTTGCATTTCCAATATCTTCCGAAGCTAAAATGAGCATCCTTCGGGCTATGAATTTTACATCTTCCCCGCCTTCAATCATTCGTGCCAGCCAATATACCGCACCGTTGGGATCGCTTCCGCGGATGGATTTGATGAACGCCGAGACAATATCGTAATGCTGCTCACCGGTTTTGTCATACAAAACAGTATTCTTCTGCACTAACTGCATTACTTTATCATTCGTAATTTCTATCGTTTCCGATTCGGTAGCATTCACTATTAGTTCAAAAATATTAAGAAGTTTTCGTCCATCACCTCCTGAAAGCCGCAGTAATGCTTCCGTTTCCTTCAATTGGATGTTTTTTGTTTTGAGGATTACATCGGTTTCAATGGCGCGATGCAACAATGCTTCCAGATCTTCTTTTGAAAAAGGATTTAAGATATAGACCTGACATCTTGACAATAATGCGGGAATAACTTCAAAGCTCGGATTTTCCGTAGTAGCACCGATCAGGGTTACCCAGCCTTTCTCCACAGCGGCCAATAGTGAATCCTGCTGCGACTTACTGAAACGATGGATCTCGTCGATAAATAAAATCGGGTTTTTAGCCGTAAACAATCCGCCGCTCTGTTTCGCTTTGTCGATTACCTCACGAATGTCTTTTACCCCAGCATTAATAGCGCTCAAGGTATAAAATGGGCGCTTACTTTCCTGAGCCATTATCTGCGCTAATGTGGTTTTTCCGGTACCGGGAGGTCCCCATAAAATAAGCGATGGGATAATGCCACGGGCAATCTGGTGGGTAAGCGAACCCTGTTCTCCCACTAAATGCGATTGGCTGATATATTCTGATAAATTTTGCGGACGAATGCGTTCGGCTAAAGGTGCTTCCATTGTGTGACTTTTGGTTATTCGTCAATTTGGTAATTCGAGAATTACCATTGCTCAAATTTATGACATTTCCGCGTTCAAATCAACAAATAACCTTAATCGCAAATACACTATTCTGACAAAACTTCATTAAATTGCTTTTGGATTTGTTTTTGATATGATTCTGTCAAATTCGACTTATGAAAGAAACCGACTTTAAATTCTCAACATCTGTGATTGCATGGCCCCTCTTGTTTCTCTTGACAATGTGGGTGGTCTATTGGTTTGAAGTCCGTTTCAAAACGAGTTTATATGATTTCGGAATTTACCCGCGAACCTTATGGGGGATGAAAGGAATCTTCTTCAGTCCGTTTTTGCATGGCGATCTGCGGCATCTTTACAATAACTCGATTCCGATTTTTCTGTTGATCATGGCCCTGCGTTATTTTTACCGGGAGCAAAGCCTGATGGTTTTGGTATGCGGAGTATTGTTGTCCGGTTTCGGAACCTGGCTTATCGGAAGGGAAAGCATGCACATTGGGGCAAGCGGATTGATTTATGTGCTGGTAAGTTTTATGTTCTTTAAAGGAATCCAGTCGGGGTACTATCGCTTGGTGGCGCTGTCGCTGACGATTGTAGTTCTGTACGGAGGAACGGTTTGGTATCTTTTCCCGAGTGCGGAGGAGAATATTTCCTGGGAAGGACACATGGCGGGATTCATTACGGGATTTTTACTGTCCTATTTCATCAAAACGCAGGATTACCAGAAACCTATAAAATACGATTGGGAACATCCGGATTTTGATGCAAGCCAGGATCCGTTTATGAAACATTTTGATGAAAACGGAAATTTTGTACCGACGCCAAAACCAGAACCGGAGGAAGAGCTGTTTTCTTATTTCATTTCAAATCTGCCGGTGATGTATACCCTTTCGGAAAACAAGGAAGCCGACAAAAATAAAAACGGAAACCTATCCAGCCCCGGTAGCGCCGGTAGCTTCCCACCGTCAGGTGGGAACTAAAGGCAATAACGGGAACAGGGACCGCAAATAAAGCCCGAAACTTTCGCTTCGTACTATTTTAAAAAACTACCTAAAAGTATAGTCTACACCAGTAACCTGACTTAAAAGTGTATCCGGGGCATCCAAAATAATCGCGTTTTTCTGCGGAATTGGTGTCAGTGGAGAGTTTTGCGTTAAGTACTCCCGCATCACCGTATGTAATGTTGAAGTCGTGTTCTTCGCGTCGAGTACCCCTTTCATTCGGCAAAGCATGTCGGCAGGATCGCCATCGCGCTCACACGCCAGGATGGAATATAGCTTTTCAGGTTCGATGGGTGCGTTTTTTATCGTTATGCTTTGAATTCTCTTGCCCATTTCTGCAAAGGCATTAAACTGCACTTTTATGCCCTTGAATTTTATTACCCAGCCGCCAAATCGTTTTGAGGCATCTTTGGCAAAGACGTTGTTTAGCTCTTTTTCCAGCCAGTTTTTTAATTGCGTTCCTGTTACTTTGGCTGTTCTTACTGTGCTGTCAACCGGCAGCATGTCGAAAACGAATCCGTTGGTAATTGGAATATTTCCGGTGTGATCCGGTGTTGTTTTTGGCGGACAGAAACGGAATCCGTTGGACAATGCAATGTCTATTTCCGGGAACTTCCATTTCAGGGCATCCAGGATCATGGTGTCGATAGGATTCTCAACTACGAAATAGCGGTAAAGCGGAATCGTGCTGTAACCCAAAACCTCATTAATGCTTTCGTGATATAAGGTTTCTTTGTCTTTTAATAATTGCTGGATTTTTGCGTCCGGTTTTATTTTCGGGGAGTTGACTTCAATCAGTTCGTAATGGTCTTCGATTACTTTTCCGTTCTGTATTACTAAATCCAGTTTTCCTATAAAAGAGCCAAAGGCGCCCGGCTCCACAACTTTTGAATATTTGCATACAATTGGCTTGCGTACGCGTTCATGCGTATCACCGCCTAAAATATAATCTACGCCTTCACATTCTTTACTGTTGGCCAAGGCAATTTGCTGCGATAAGCCAAGATGTGCAATCATGATTACATAACTGCATTGCTCCTGATTTCTTAAGACATCAACGTAATGCGCCAGGTTTTCTTCCGGATTGGTGTAGAGGATTCCCTTGCTGTAATTTGGACTTTGGCGGATAGGAACTAAAGGATCGGTATAACCTAAGAAGCCGATTTTCGCTCCTGCAACATTCCAGATCTGATAAGGCTGAAAAATAAGCTCCCCGCGTTTGCCTTCGCCTAAATCGTGGTACATGTTGGTACAGATTTTTGGTGCGTTGAGTGATCCCATCAGGTTTTGCATCTTTCTTTTGCCGTAAATCACTTCCCAGTTCCCCGGTAGGTATAAATCATATCCTAAAGCATTTAATATTGGAACAAAAGCATCGCCGGTTGTTTTTACGCTTAAGGCGCTTCCCTGAAACATATCACCGGTATCAATCGTAAACGTATTCGGGTTTTTCTTTTTTAATTGATCGAGTAGGGTTTTCATGTGCGCATAACCGCCTGCTTTTCTGAAAACCGCTTTTTCATTTTCCCAAAACAATTCATCGTGCGGATGGATTTGGCAATGTACATCCGTAGTCTGAAGTATGGAAATAGTCTGTGGTTTTGTCGTGTCGATTTCTTTTTCCAGGAAATTTTCTTCCGGCTGATTTGTATTCGCAATAGCGGAAAGCGGCGACAGTACTGTGGCGCCAAGACCTAAGGTTCCTAAGGATTTCAGAAAATTTCTTCGGTTATTGCTCATCATAGTGTAGGTTTATTTTTTTGGGTGTGCTTTTTTGATTGGGTTGAAAGGTCCGAATTTATGCTGTACTGCTGTAAATTTATCGGAAAAAGGCCCGAAAGGATGATCTACCGGTTTTTTGGAAATATCTGGCCAGTCCTTACTGAAATCTTTGGTTGGTCTCGGTTGTGTTTCCACATAAGCGGCAATATCCCAGGCCTCTTCATCGGATAATTGCGGATTTGCATAATCGGCGCCTAAGGGCATATTGTATTTTATGTAGCCGGCAAAACGGCTGATTCTATATAATCCGGCACCTTGGTTGTACGAGTGGTCGCCCCATAATGGCGGATAGGTGTATTCTGTTTTATCGGCGGTTAAGACTCCTTTTCCGTTTGTTTGATGGCAACTGGCACATTTTGCGGCGTATAATGTTTTTCCTTTCACAGGATCTGCGGCTCTGTCCAGGTATTCCAGATTGTAGATTCCGGCAGCTTTTGCTTCTTCTCCTTTCGTCATATTGCTCCCGATATAATTGATGTAGGCCATCATGGCTTTCATCTCTTTTTCCTCTTTTTCCAGTGGCTGGCCGTTTAAACTTCTTTGAAGGCAATCGTTGATTCTTTTAGTTATATCTTCTATTTGTCCGCTTCGGGCTCTCATTTTCGGATACATGGAATTTACAGATCCATAATTATTTCCCCAGGGTTTTGTACCGGCGTCCAGATGGCAATTGTTGCAGTTCATGCCATTGGTAATTTGCTTGACGCTGCCGTTCGGGCCCAAATATTTTGCGGTGTGGGCGATTAGTTCCTTGCCATATTCGATTTCTTTTTTTAATAAGGAATCTGTGATTGAATTGATGTCGGCGGGTTTCCAGAAGGAAGCCATTTCGTTTTGCAGCGCTGCTTTTTTTTCGTAATCTGCATAAAGGGCGTCGGTTTCGGCATTATTGTTTTTGACCCAATCAGAAACGGAATCGTTGCAAAGCAGGAAGAAGAATAAGGTCAGTACCAGGGAAATAAAAGAGGTAAACAAATATACCAGTCGTTTTGCAATGGCTTTGTAATCTTCGGGGTGCTGTTTTTCTGAATTCATCGTTGTGGGCAATTTTGGCCAGGACGAATTTAAACATTCACAGGTAATTACGAAACAATTCCGAAGATAATTCCGAATTTGATTAGCGATAAAAAAGAAGTTGGCAAAAAGTAAAATGGAAACCTGTCTAGCCCCGATAGCGCCGGTAGCTTCCCACCGCTCGGTGGGAACTAAAGGCAATAGCGGGAATAGGCACAACAAAAAAGCCCGAAACTTTCGCTCCGGACTATCCATATTTTGATTTTTCTCTGAGATTAACTTCTCTGGCGGATCGTTTCGTATAAAAACGCCCCACAGGCTACAGATACATTTAAGGAGCCAATTGACCCAAACATTGGTAATTTTGCTTTTTCGTCTACGATTTTTAAAACGGAAGGGTTTACTCCACGGTCTTCGCTGCCCATAATGATTGCTACCGGTTCGCTGAAGTCGATGTCGTAAATGTTTTGTTCTGTTTTTTCAGTAGCTGCCACGGTTTTGATTCCTGATCCCTGAAGGTAGAAAATTGCATCCTTAATATGGTCCACTTTGCAAATCGGTACATTGAATACCGCACCTGCTGAGGTTTTTACTGTGTCACCATTTACAGGGGCCGACCCTTGTTTTTGTACAATGATTCCATCTACACCGGTGCATTCTGCCGTTCTGATTATCGCGCCGAAATTACGGGCATCCGATAGTTGGTCTAAAATAAGAAATAGTGGTTTTTTGCCGCTTTCAATAACTTTTTCTACCATTGCTTCCAATGATACGAATGAAATAGGTGCGATGCTGGCTACTGCACCCTGGTGGTTATTTGGTGTTAATCGGTTTAATTTTTCTACGGGAACATAGGAGAAATTAATGCTGTTTTTTTTCATCGCCTTCATCAGATCCTGCATCAAATCGCCTTGTGCGTCTTTCTGAATAAAAACTTTGTCAACTTCTTTTCCTGCGTTTATAGCCTCAATGATGGCTCTGATTCCGAATATTTGGTGTTCTTTTTCCATTTGGCAAAGATAGCATTTTAGATTGTTAGATTTTTAGACTGCTTAGACTTCTTAGATTTTTGACTGAAAAAGTTTGATTTTTAATAGTCTGCAGATTCTAAGAAGTCTAACTTTCTAAGAAGTCTGCGCAGTCTCTCTTAAAAATTTGTTTTAAAACTGATGTGCACAATAGAGTTTGAGAGCTTAATCGACTGTTCGCTGGTGCTTCCATTGGCATAAATTAAATTAAATAAACCGTTTTTAGTGAACATCCCGAATCCGAATCCCAGTCCGAGCAGGTTTTCCTTTATGTTAGACGACTTATCCTGAAAGTAACCATAGTCCGTAATGGTGTGAACATAGGTGCTTGGCGTCAGGACGTAACGGTATTCAGCCATGATTCCGGAGAATAAGCTGGCTTGCAGGCTATTTTCGCTGAAACCGCGAACGGAATTGATTCCTCCGAAACGAAATAATTCGTTAATGATGTAACTGTCGCTTTTTAGGTAGAAGCTTTGGTTTTTGAGACCGATAATATTTTTCCTGTTCAGATAGAAATTGTGATGAACGTTGAGTTGGACGAAATATTGACTGTTGGTTTCGATTTTTGATTTACGTTCCCCAATACCGAATTTCAGGTTCAGTCCGGTTTTTTCGCGGAAGAGGAAATCATCGGGATTGAAATCGATGAACTCATAAGATGTCGTCCAGAACGAATTCGAGAAACTGCTGATGAAGGCATTATTTGTTTTCTGGATGTCGACCGATTCGGCAGACTGGTAGCCTAAATATACTTTTGAATTATAGCTGAAATAGTAGCCAAGGTTTAAATCGGTTGTAGTGTTCTGGAATGTGCTGTCCTGCTTGAAAATTCTTAAGTCGGCCTTTATGCCCAGCGGACTCCTGAAAATATAAGGAAGCTCGGTGCCGATATTGAAAGTTGTTTGTTTTTTGCCATCGCTTTTCCAGTAGAGATTGACTTTTTCTCCGGTGTTCAGGGCGTTGTTCAGTAGTAAATCGAGATAGCCGTTAAAGCGCACGCCGGTATTTTCCTCGTTAGCAAAACCGATGAAGCCGTCAAAGCGGTTGGCTCGCGTTTTCTCCAGATAGACATACACTTTTGTACTGTCTTTGGTGAACAAGATTTCCGGATATTTTATCTGACTGACAAACGGAAGTGCTTTGAAAGTCTCGCTCAGTTCTTTCAGGTTTCCCTGATTGAAGGTACGTTTTCGGTATTGTTTGGTGATATTTTTGCGAATGCCTTCCGGGAATTTGGGATAGCCGACAATTACTATATCATTCAGGTTTCGTTTTTTCTCGGTCTTGAGCTGTAAGGCTGCTGAAAGATGATTGCCTTCCTTTTTATGATTGATTAATTGCAGTTCGCTTAGCGAATACCCTTTCTGTTCGAGTTTGGCTAAAGTTGCATTCATGAAATCCTCTACTTCGGAAGTCTGGAGTTTTAGGGTATCGGAAGTGAATTCGAGCAGTTTTTTTTCCTCTTCGGAAATCGCACCTATATATATATGTATACGCGAAGTTTTTTTTCCGAGATAATACTGGAATAAAAATGTAGAGTCGTTTTGCTTTCGCTGATTGAGCAATTGGCTTTCCAGATATCCTTTTTTAAATAGTGTTAAGGCGAAGTTGTTCGTTTCATCGACTATTGATTTTGTGTTTACATGGTTCTTCTTGTAGCCAATGCTGTCGACAGTTTTGTTTTCTTCGGTGGAAATCCCTTCTATTTTCAAATGCAGGTTTTGTGCTTTCGCGGAAAAGCAGAGCATACAAAACAGGAATAGCAGCAGGAGATTTTTCACAGGGTAAATTTGTTTTGGTAAAAATAACGTAAAAAACAGAAAAAAGTATCGTTGACCGATGTGTTGATTAATGTAGTTGAAAATTAATGTTTTATGGTTTGTTTTTTGAAAAATAATTTCTACATTTGCAACCCCGTAAAAAGCGGGAAATTTAAAAATAAGAAATTTTTAGTATTTAATTATGCCAACAATTCAACAATTAGTAAGAACAGGAAGAACTCAGATCACTAAGAAGAGTAAATCGGTTGCTTTAGATTCTTGTCCTCAAAGAAGAGGGGTTTGTACGCGTGTTTACACTACTACACCAAAAAAACCAAACTCTGCAATGCGTAAAGTTGCGCGTGTACGTTTGACAAATGGTAACGAGGTAAATGCTTACATCCCAGGTGAAGGACACAATCTACAAGAGCACTCGATAGTATTAGTGAGAGGCGGAAGGGTAAAAGATTTACCAGGTGTTAGATATCATATCGTTCGTGGAGCGCTTGACACGTCAGGGGTTGCAGGAAGAACGCAAAGAAGATCTAAGTACGGTGCTAAACGCCCTAAAGAAGCTAAAAAGTAATTTAAAAACTTTTAAGAAAAAGACATGAGAAAAAGACAGGCCAAAAAAAGACCTCTTTTACCGGATCCAAGATTTAACGATCAATTGGTAACACGTTTTGTGAACAACTTAATGTGGGATGGTAAGAAATCAACAGCGTTCAAAGTATTTTATGATGCAATTGACATCGTAGAGGCTAAGAAACAAGACGCAGAAAAATCATCATTAGAAATCTGGAAAGATGCTTTAACTAACGTTATGCCTCACGTAGAAGTACGTAGCCGTAGAGTAGGTGGAGCTACCTTCCAAATTCCAATGCAAATTCGTCCGGACAGAAAAATCTCTATGGCGATGAAATGGATGATTCTTTATGCAAGAAGAAGAAACGAAAAGTCAATGGCAGGAAAACTGGCATCAGAAATCTTAGCTGCTGCTAAAGAAGAAGGTGCTGCTGTTAAGAAAAGAATGGATACTCACAAAATGGCAGAGGCTAACAAAGCGTTCTCTCACTTTAGATTTTAATTCATAAGAAATGGCTAGAGATTTAAAATATACAAGAAATATCGGGATTGCTGCTCACATTGATGCTGGTAAAACAACAACAACGGAGCGTATCTTGTTTTATACTGGAAAATCACACAAAATTGGTGAAGTACACGATGGTGCTGCAACAATGGACTGGATGGCGCAAGAGCAAGAAAGAGGTATTACAATTACTTCGGCTGCTACAACTTGTGAATGGAATTTCCCAACTGAGCAAGGAAAAGTATTGCCAGAAACTTTACCATACCACTTTAATATTATCGATACCCCAGGACACGTTGACTTTACCGTAGAGGTAAACCGTTCATTGCGTGTACTTGATGGTTTAGTATTCTTATTTAGTGCTGTTGACGGTGTTGAGCCGCAGTCAGAAACTAACTGGAGACTTGCAGATCAATATAGAGTACCTCGTATGGGATTCGTAAACAAAATGGACCGTCAGGGTTCTAACTTCCTGAATGTGTGTCAGCAAGTTAGAGACATGTTAAAGTCTAATGCTGTTGCGATCACTTTGCCAATCGGTGAAGAAAATGATTTTAAAGGAGTAGTGGATTTAGTGAAAAATCAAGCTATCGTATGGCATGATGAAACACAAGGAGCTACTTTTGATATTATTGACATCCCTGCTGATATGGTTGCGGAAGTTAAAGAATATCGTTCTGCATTAATTGAAGCGGTTGCTGAGTATGATGAAAATCTACTTGACAAATACATGGAAGATGAGAACTCAATTACTGAGGAGGAAATCAACGCTGCATTAAGAGCTGCTACAATTGACATGGCAATCATTCCTATGATTTGTGGTTCTTCTTTCAAAAACAAAGGAGTTCAGTTCATGTTAGATGCAGTTTGTAAATATTTACCATCTCCAATGGATAAAGAAGGTATTACAGGTATTCACCCTGATGATGCTGATTTATTAGAGGAGGATCAAACTAAAATCTTACGTAAGCCAGACGTAAAAGAGCCTTTCGCGGCTTTAGCGTTTAAAATTGCTACTGACCCTTATGTTGGTCGTTTAGCTTTCTTCCGTGCTTACTCTGGACGTTTAGATGCAGGTTCTTATGTTTTGAACACTCGTTCAGGAAACAAAGAGCGTATCTCTCGTATTTACCAAATGCATGCTAACAAGCAAAATCCAATCGAATATATTGAGGCTGGAGATATTGGAGCGGCTGTAGGATTTAAGGATATCAAGACCGGAGATACATTGTGTGACGAAAAAGCACCAATCATTCTTGAGTCAATGAAATTCCCTGATCCGGTAATTGGTATCGCGATTGAGCCTAAAACAAAAGCTGACGTAGATAAAATGGGTATGGCTTTAGCAAAATTAGCTGAAGAAGATCCTACGTTTACAGTTAGAACTGATGAGGCTTCAGGTCAAACGATTATCTCTGGTATGGGTGAGCTTCACTTAGATATCTTAGTAGATCGTATGAAACGTGAATTCAAAGTTGAAGTAAACCAAGGTGAGCCTCAGGTTGAGTACAAAGAAGCATTTACTAAAGCGGCACAACACAGAGAAACTTATAAAAAGCAATCGGGTGGTCGTGGTAAATTCGGTGATATCGTATTTAGAATCGAGCCTGCTGATTTAGTGGACGGTAAACCATTTGTTGGATTACAGTTTGTTAATGAAGTAAAAGGTGGTAACGTTCCTAAAGAATATATCCCTGCAGTTGAAAAAGGTTTCCGTGAAGCTATGAAGCAAGGGCCTTTAGCAGGATACGCTGTAGACAGTTTAAAAGTAACTTTGTTGGATGGATCTTTCCACCCGGTGGATTCCGATGCGCTTTCTTTCGAGTTGGCTGCTAAAATGGGATACAAAGAATCTGGAAAAGCTGCTGGAGCTGTTATTCTTGAGCCAATCATGAAAATCGAAGTTATTACTCCTGAAGAAAACATGGGTGATATCGTAGGTGACTTGAACCGTCGTAGAGGTCAGGTTAATGATATGGGTGACAGAGCTGGTGCTAAAACGATCAAAGCTGATGTGCCATTATCTGAAATGTTCGGTTATGTAACTACATTAAGAACATTATCATCAGGTAGAGCAACTTCAACAATGGAGTTTTCACACTATGCTGAAACACCTTCTAATATTTCAGAAGCAGTTATCAAAAAAGCAAAAGGAAACGCTTAATTCTAAAGAAAATGAGTCAAAAAATCAGAATAAAATTAAAATCTTACGATCACATGTTGGTTGATAAATCAGCTGAGAAGATTGTAAAAACTGTAAAAAGTACAGGTGCAGTAGTAACGGGGCCAATTCCTTTACCAACGCACAAAAAGATTTTCACTGTATTACGTTCTCCGCACGTAAACAAAAAATCAAGAGAGCAATTTGAGGTAAGTTCATACAAAAGATTATTAGATATCTACTCTTCCTCTTCAAAAACTATTGACGCTCTAATGAAGTTAGAGTTGCCAAGTGGTGTAGAAGTAGAGATCAAAGTATAAGTATCGCATTTAAAAGTAATTAAGCATTAAGTTTTTTTTATTAAAACTTAATGCTTACTTTTGCGCACTCAAAAAATTTAATAAGTAATTAATAATTAGTTTTATATGTCTGGGTTAATAGGAAAAAAAATCGGCATGACTAGTATCTTCGATGAGAACGGGAAAAATATTCCTTGTACTGTAATTGAAGCTGGTCCTTGTGTCGTTACCCAAGTCAGAACCAATGAGGTTGACGGGTATGAAGCGTTGCAACTTGGTTTCGATGACAAAACAGAAAAACATGCTACTAAAGCTGACTTAGGTCACTTCAAGAAAGCCGGTACTTCTGCAAAAAAGAAAGTCGTTGAATTCCATGATTTTGTAACGGAGCACAAACTAGGTGATCTAATCACTGTAGATGTTTTTGTTGAAGGAGAATTTGTAGATGTACAAGGTGTATCTAAAGGTAAAGGTTTCCAGGGTGTTGTTAAACGTCACGGTTTTGGTGGTGTTGGACAAGCTACTCATGGTCAGCACAACCGTTTAAGAGCGCCGGGTTCTGTTGGAGCTTCGTCTTATCCATCTAGAGTATTCAAAGGAATGCGTATGGCAGGAAGAATGGGAGGAGATAATGTAACAGTTCAAAACCTTAGAGTTTTAAAAGTAGTTGCTGAAAAGAACCTACTTGTTGTAAAAGGAGCGATTCCTGGATGCAAAAACTCTTACGTAATCATTCATAAGTAATGGAAGTAAAAGTATTAGATATCAACGGAAAAGAAACTGGCAGAAAAGTTC